>JAMNZY010000087.1 GCA_023622055.1 Bacillota bacterium | reverse complement strand
AATTTAGAAAAACTTGCCACATTAAGCAAGGGTGATTTTAACAAGGTATTTAAAGAAACAGCTGCCGGCTGGCGAGGGAGAAATGTCCTCAGGCGAAATGCCGTATGTTCCATGGGAAACGTGGGCGATGCCAAATGCAAAAAGCTGTTGGAGGCCCTTACAGATGATCCATCTGAGATAGTTAGAGAACAAGCAATATGGTCATTAAAAAACCTTACAAAGTAAAAAATCAAATGGGTGATAGGAAAGTGATTAAATTCCCATCACCCTTTCTTCAGACTATTTAACAACTTAATTATGTGGTGCCTGGCACCTAAAAATTAAGTCATTTATTGGGGATTGTACCACCCCCGCTGATTCATGGCGTCAAAAATCATTTTGGCGTGCTGCTGTTCTTCGTCCTGAATTTGTCTCAAGGCGTTTCTCACAGCTTCATTGGACGATTCCAGGATAGCTGTTTCGTAAGTTCCTGAAACGTACTTTTCTGTCATCAGCATGTCATTTAAAATATCTTTATCAGTATTTGCTCCGGCCATGGTTTGACCTTGATTCACAATATCCCTCCTAAACTGATTATTGAGCTCCACCTTGTTGTAGTAGCTTATTGATTGTGTCGATGTGCTGCTGCTCACGATTGGCCAGGTTCCTAAACATGGCGGAAAGTTCTGGGTCCTGCAATTGGTTGGCATAATTGTTGTACTTTGTTACACAAATATGTTCATGACTCAGTGCATCTTTTAAATATGAAATTTCTTTTTGGGTGAGCTGCAATACTTTTCACCTCCATATTTTTTGCTGCCAGTCTTATTTTATCCCTTATAAAAATTACTATACTAAAAGGAAAGAAAGTCCCATTTAAAAATACTTAAAAAACTTTTTAATGATAAATACTAATAGTACTACTGTATATGGAGGAGATTTTATGAAGCTTTCAAAGAATATGGGAGAATTGGACAGTTTACTTCGCATTAGTTTGGGACTTTCCATGTTGGGCTATGGTATTGCCAAAAAATCCAACTTCTCCATACTTATGGGCTCTTGGAAAGTGGCTGAAGGGATTACTAGGGTCAGCATAATGTACCATTTATTAGGGATTGACACATTAGAAAATAAATTAAACCTGTCTGGCAGTAGGGAATTCGTATTAGACCCTATTGGGAAAGTAGTAAAAATAGATGACATGGAGTAAAGTTGTGATATAATTAAAGGGGCGGTTTTTACCGCCCTACATATATAAGTCCTGAAGGTGATATTTTGAAGCATATTTACCTTGACAACAGCTCAACAACCAAAGTTTTAAATGAAGCGGCTCAGGCTGTTTTTGATACAATGACATCCTATTTTGGCAATCCATCTTCACTTCACAGAATCGGCATTGAGGCAGAAAAAATAATGAAAGAGGCCAGGGAAAATATTGCCCAAGTCTTAGGAGTAAACCCCGCAGAAATATATTTTACATCCGGCGGCACAGAATCAAATAATTGGGCTATAAAAGGTGCGGCCAAAGCTCTTTGCCGGAAAGGCAATCACTTAATAACTACTGAAATAGAACATCCTTCTGTGCTGGAAGCTGTCAGAGCTCTTGAAAAAGAAGGTTATTCTGTTACATATCTTAAAGTAGATAAAGAAGGTGTTATAGATTTAGATCAGCTGGAAAAAGAGCTGACCCCAGAAACTATACTTGTAAGCATAATGTACGTGAACAATGAGGTAGGCTCTATCCAGCCTATACAAGAAGCAGCCCAAATTATAACTTTACCAAGATACCTTTAATTTCAAATCTTGACGGCATAGATTTATTTTCAATTAGCGGCCACAAAATTTACGGGCCCAAAGGAATAGGTGCCCTATTTATAAGAGACAAAGTACGGATTGCTCCTCTTTTACATGGAGGGGGCCAAGAGGCAGGGCTCCGCTCCGGCACTGAAAACTTACCGGGCATCGCCGGATTTGGCGTAGCCACTGATATTTGTTTTATGAACATGGATAATTGGCAAAAAAAGATGGCAGAACTCAAAGAGCGTTTAATGAAGGGCATATTGGATAATATTCCCGACACTGTTTTAAATGGTCCTGCTCTTGGTGCTCCCCACATTCTAAATATCTCCTTTCTTTAAATGGTCCTGCTCTTGGTGCTCCCCACATTCTAAATATCTCCTTTCTTGGCACCAGGGGGGAAATTCTCCTCCATGCCCTTGAAGGAAAAAACATATATGTATCTACCGGTTCTGCTTGTTCTTCACATAAAAGTGAAAAAAGCCATGTTCTAAAAGCTATGGGCAAAACCTATGAAGAACAGGACAGTGCCATAAGGTTTAGTTTATCACCTTTTCTTTCCCAAGAAGACATTGATTACACTATCCAAGTTCTCATTAAAGAAGTGAAAGAGATAAGAAAATTTGTACGGAGGTAAAAATGAAAAATCTGTATTTAATTAGTTTTGGCGAGATAGCCTTAAAAGGTGAGAATCGGCCATTTTTTGAACGAATTCTTATGCAAAGAATAAGGCAAGCCCTATCCCCTTATGACGACAATATAGAACTTAAAAAAACCCATGGCCGCATTTACTGCTACACAAATGCTGCTCAAGAACAGGTATTAAATTCTTTGAAAAATGTCTTTGGAATAGTTTACATAAGTCCTGCAAAAAGCTGTGAAAATGATTTGGAGCAAATAAAAGAGACAGCTCTTGAACTAATGAAAAATCAAGATTATAAGGGCAAGACCTTTAAGGTAGAGACTAGACGGCCTAACAAATCTTTTCCCCTAAAATCTCCGGAAGTCAGTCGTGCAGTAGGAGCTCACATATTGCGAAATCTGGAAGGTTTGAAAGTTGATGTTCACAATCCTCAAATTCAGCTGGATGTAGAGATAAGAGAGAAGGCTTTTGTTTACTGTGAAAAAGTGCCTGGTCCTGGAGGCCTGCCGGTGGGATGCAATGGTAAAGCCATGTTACTCCTGTCTGGTGGAATAGACAGTCCTGTTGCAGGATATATGCTCATGAAGAGGGGAATAGAGGTAGAAGCTATATACTTCCACAGTTTTCCCTTTACCAGTGACAGGGCAAAGGAAAAGGTAATGGATCTGTGTAAGGTGTTAGCCAAATATTCGGGGAAAATCCGGCTTCATGTGGTAAACTTTACTGAAGCCCTAAAGGAAATGAGCGAGAAAACCCCTGAAGAGTTTTTAACCATTACCATGCGGCGCATGATGGTGCGCATAGCACAAGAAACTGCCCAAAAAATAGGTGCAAAAGCTTTGATTACAGGTGAAAGCCTTGGCCAGGTGGCAAGTCAGACCTTGGAGGCCTTAGTTGCCACCAATGAAGTTGCTACAATGCCAGTATTTCGTCCTCTCATAGGTTTTGACAAAATTGAGATTATGGAACTGGCGCAAAAAATAGGAACATATGACATTTCAATAAAGCCTTATGCCGATTGCTGCACGGTGTTTGTGCCAAGACATCCTAAGACGCGACCGAACCTTTCTGGAGTTCG
>JAMNZY010000090.1 GCA_023622055.1 Bacillota bacterium | reverse complement strand
AATATTGAATTAAGTTAAAAACACCTTGCCTAAGGGAGGATTTGTTATGGCAAGAATTCACTGCAGTGTATCCAACTGTCATTATTGGAAAAATGGGAATATATGTGATGCCTCTGAAATAATGATAACTGCAGACCGCATGGGCGATACTATGCCAGATAGTTTTGATGCTCCTCAAGCTAGCACAGCTCCTGAAACTCCTGTAAATTCCTGCATGGAAACCTGTTGTAAAACCTTTGTCTCTTCTAACTCTCAAGCACTGCAGGCAGACGGTGTTTATAGGAAGTAAAAGTTTAAGCGGCTAAAATTTAGCCGCTTTAGTTTTTAGGACTTATTTTGGCCATGCCACCCATGTAATCTCTTAAGACTTCAGGAATAACCACTGAGCCGTCGGCTTGTTGGTAATTTTCAAGTATTGCTGCAGTTGTCCTGCCCACAGCAAGGCCTGAGCCGTTTAATGTGTGCACATACATGGCCTTTGCGCCTTTTTCTGGGCGGTACTGTATTTTTGCACGACGTGCCTGGAAATCTTTAAAGTTGCTGCAAGAAGATATTTCTACATAGCGGTTGTAGCTAGGCATCCAAACTTCAATATCATATGTGATGGCTGAGCTAAAGCCCAGGTCTCCGGTGCACAGTATTACCACTCTGTAGGGCAGGCCCAAGAGTTTTAAAACTTCTTCTGCATCTGCTGTGAGTTTTTCCAGTTCCTCCATTGAGCTCTCTGCATCTGTAAACTTTACAAGTTCCACTTTGTTAAACTGATGTTGACGAATGAGGCCTCGTGTATCTCGGCCTGCCGAACCCGCTTCAGCCCTAAAACATCCGCTGTAGGCCACATAATAGATGGGCAAAGCTTCTTTGGGCAGAATTTCGTTCCGATGTAAATTAGTTACTGGCACTTCTGCAGTAGGTATTAAGAAGTAGTCCTGGTTATTAAATAGCTTAAAGGCATCTTCTTCAAATTTAGGGAGCTGACCAGTGCCAGTCATGCTGTCACGGTTTACTATAAAAGGCGGAAATATTTCTTTATAACCGTGCTTTTCAACGTGCAAGTCTAACATGAAATTAACAAGAGCCCTTTCAAGGCGGGCACCGGCACCTTTATACACAGTAAATCTTGAGCCAGTAATCTTGGCCGCCCTTTCAAAGTCCAGTATATCTAAGTCAACACCGATTTCCCAATGAGGTTTGGGAGTAAAATCAAACTTGGTGGGCTCTTGCCAGCGACGGACTTCCACATTGTCTTCATCACTCTGTCCAATTGGTACAGAATCATCTGGGATATTGGGTATAGTCAGCAGGATATTTTCCAGCTCTGCTTCTACTTGGTTTATTTGCTCATCCATTTCCTTGATTTTCTGTGATACTTCCTTCATGCGGGCTATGATCTGATCTACTGCTTCGCCGGCTTTTTTCTTCTTGGCGATTTCTTCTGATGTCTTGTTCCTTTCACTCTTTAATTTTTCCACTTCAAAAAGCAAATTCCGGCGTTCTTCATCTAATTTAAGAAACTTGTCCAAGTCAGCTGTGGCTCTACGATTTTCCAAAGCCTCTCTTACCTTATCTGGATTTTGCCTTACGTACTTTATATCCAGCATAACTTAACCTCCCTATATATAGAATTGTCCATATTCATAAACAATATAAAAATCCTCTCACCCTCAAGGGGCGAGAGGACCCGCGTTGCCACCCTTATATATTACTTAATTGGGATAACGGAATTGTATAAATTCCGGTACCTCTTCAAAGGTACAGCTCCAGAGTGGAATTCAGGCCGGCTCTCTGAAAAAAGCAAGGTGCTTACTTTTCCCCTTCACTGCCGTTAGCTTTTTATATATTTGTACTTTATTATACCTAACGGCTAATGGAAAATCAAGGGGTTCATTAATTTAAGGTTTTACAACAACTTTTAGCGCTCCGCCGATTCTTTCCACAAAAGTATTTACTGCTTCATTTATATCCTTTAATGGGAATTCATGGGTAATAAGTGGTTTAACATCTATTCTTCCATCAGCCATCAGAGGAATTACTCTTTCTAGGCACCACATTCCTTCGGCTTTGCCGCCTGCCATAGTCATATTGTATTGAACCACATGATTTAGGTCGATTTTCACAAGATCCTTATAAATGCCGATGAGGGATATGCGCCCGCTCTTCTTAGTTATGTCTATAGCTTGTACTGCACCACCTTGGCTTCCGGAAGCTTCTACTGTAAAGTCTACTCCTAAGCCACCAGTAATTTCTTTTATTCTCTCGTTTAAGTCTTCTTCTTTTATATTGATTAGAATATCAGCTCCAACTTTTTTGCCAACCTCCAAGCGAGCCTGTCTTGTGCCAATTAAAATAACTTTGCTGGCACCAAAGACTTTAGCAAGTTGTGCCGCCATTAAACCCCATTAAACCGATAGGCCCCGGGCCTATAACAGCTACCACATCGCCAGGCTGCACCCATCCGGCTCTTTCCATGCCATAAAGGGCAGTACCGGCAGCTGTGGCTATAGTACCTTCTTCATAACTTACAGAATCAGGAATCCGATGGAGGCAGTTTACATGTATAGCTACATACTCGGCGTAGCCTCCATTTACAGTAAAGCCGTAGTGCCGATGGCCTTTTTCAAGGTTCCCGTAATTTAAGCATGTAGTGTAGAGACCGCGAATGCAGTTGATACACTTGCCGCAACCTTTATGGGGTTCTGCTACTACACGATCGCCAACTTTAAACTCAGT
>JAMNZY010000242.1 GCA_023622055.1 Bacillota bacterium | reverse complement strand
AACTGGCTCAAGGCAATGTGGAGGCAGAAAAGTGTCCTTACATGTCAGATGAAGCTAAGGCAAAGCTGTCTGAAGCAACAGCACCTCCTATGAGAACTGTTAAATTTGGTGCAGGGGATTTCGAATATGCCTTAGGTGGAGAGACGGTCTTGTTTAGACATGAAAAAACCTTTGTAAACCGTCCCAGATTTGCAGTAATGTTCTCTGATACCATGAGCACTGAAGAAATAGATAAAAAGATAGAAAACATTAATTTGGTAAATTACACCAGAATTAGTGAAGAAATGTACGTGGAGATAGCTGCTTTTAGGTGTGAGAGCCAAGACAAAGACAAATTTTTAAGTCTCATTAAAAAAGTAACAGAAAGCTGTTCCAAGGTAGTTCCCATGATAATCACTGAAAATACGGAGATTGCTGCTGCTGCAGTAAGTGAGTGCAAGGGCAGAGGTCCAATACTTTTTGGAGCCAATGATGAAAACTATGAAGCCATGGTAAACCTGGCAAAAGACAACAAGTTGCTCCTGGGAGTTACTGCAGCAGGCAAAGAAAAATTATACGAACTGGTACAGAAGATACAAAAGACTGATTACAAAGAATTGCTGCTGGACGCAGGTAGCCGCAATTTAAAAGCTGCCTTTGATGACATGGTAAACATAAGGAGGACAGCCCTCTTGTCTGGGGATAGGACCTTTGGTTATCCCACCGTTGCCTTTGTCTGTGACATGGCGCAAGATAAGATGATGCAGCTGGCCTGTGCGAGCCTATTTGTTGAAAAATATGCGTCAATTATCGTCTTAAGTGATATTGATTACTCTACAGCACTGCCCTTGTTTGCCCTCAGACAAAATATATTTACAGATCCTCAAAGACCAATGCGAATAGAACAAGGCGTATACAAGGTGGGAGACGCCCATGAAGAATCACCCCTTTTGGTTACCGTTGACTTTGCCCTGACCTATTTCATAGTTTCAGGAGAAGTTGAAAGGTCCAAAGTGCCTTCTTGGATATTAATACCTGATGCAGGAGGATACTCAGTCCTTACTGCCTGGGCTGCTGGCAAGTTTAATGGCAAATCTATAGCTAAAGCGGTAAAAGAATTTGAGGTGGAAAACAAGATAAAGACAAGGGAACTCATCATTCCCGGCAAAGTGGCAGTATTAAAAGGGGATATCGAAGATGAGCTGCCAGGCTGGAAAGTGGTAGTGGGTACTGAAGAAGCTACTACTTTACCTAACTTCTTAAAAAACTATCAGCAGGCAGTCTCTTAACTCATAAAGTCTACAAGCAGAAACTTTGTGTGAAGATAACGGCAAAGGCCTCTTGCTTCCAATGGAATAAAGCCGTTATCTTCACTTAAATAACGGTGCTATTTCAAGAGGAAACAAATAAGTTAGGAGGAAGAGCCAATGACGAGATTTTTAACAATTGGTGAAAGAATTCACGTAATTTCGCCAACTATCAGAAAAGCCTTAGAAGAAAGAAATCCTGAGCCAATACTTAAGCGGGCTAGAGAACAAGTCGAAGCGGGAGTTCACTATTTGGATGTAAATATAGGGCCAGCTGACAGAGACGGAGAAGAACTGATGCCCTGGGTAGTAAAAATTTTGCAAGAGGAGTTTCCAGATACACCTCTGTGCCTTGATACTGCCAACATGAAAGCTCTGGAAGCGGGAATAAAAGTTTATGATCGCAAGGCAGGTAAACCCATCATCAACTCTGCCGATGCCGGAGCAAGACTTGATATGATAAATTTGGCAGCTGAATATGATGCCTTGGTAATCGGCCTTTGTGCCAAAGAGGGTATACCTAGAGATAATGACGAGAGAATCATGTACTGCACGGAAATCCTGGAACGAGCTATGGAAGTGGGCCTTAGCCAAGAGAATATTCTTTTTGATCCCCTATTTGTGGTAATCAAAGGCATGCAGGACAAACAGCAGGAAGTACTGGAAGCGGTAAGACAGATTTCAGACATGGGCCTTTATACTACAGGGGGGCTCAGCAATGTTTCCAACGGGTGTCCAAAAGAACTTAGAGGTTTAATTGAAGCTACGTTTTGTGCCATGGCCATCCAGTGTGGTCTAACATCTGCCATAATAAATCCTCTAGATAAGTTAGTAATGGATGTTATAAAGACAGCTGATTTAATAAAAGAGAGATATCTGTATGCTGACTCTTATCTTGAACTGTAATTAGCTTGAAAGCTAAAATAAATGTCCTTGGAGGGATATGTATGACATTGTTTGACATTATTTTCACAGGCTCTCAGCAGGCCCTGGAAGCAGCTAAGTCCTTAGTAGTGGAGACTATTGAGGAATACGGTCAAGAAGAAAAAGTAAATTTTCCAAATACCGCTTACAGTCTTCCAGTTATCTATGCAGCTACCGGACAAAAAATTGAAACTCTGGCAGATCTAAAAGGAGCTTTGGGGATTATTGAAAGCCTTATTGTAAAAGAACAAAATCTCGAAAAGGCCTTAAATGCTGGTCTTGCCACAGCAGTGGCTGCAGAAGTTATAGAGGCCTGTAAGTATGTGGGAGGAAAAACTCCCTATGAGGAGCCATGTGTTGGATTTATCCCCGATACGGTAATCCGCTCTATGGGTGTGCCGCTGGTAACTGGGGATATTCCCGGTGTTGCAGTAGTCATAGGTGAAGCGCCAACTGCAGAAGAGGCAGCAAAGATTATTAAGGATTACCAATCTAAAGGTATTTTAGTGACATTAGTCGGTAAAGTTATCGACCAAGCCATTGAGGCAGATGTGAAGATAGGTCTTGATTTTAGGGTAGTTCCACTTGGTTATGACGTAACTTCAGTAATTCACATAGTGTCATTTGCAATAAGGGCAGCCCTTATTTTCGGAAATGTAAAGCCAGGAGATCTGCCAGAGCTGTTAAAATACACAAAGGAAAGAGTCCCCGCTTTCGTAAATGCCTTAGGCCCCTTAAGTGAACTTGTGGTATCTGCAGGAGCCGGTGCCATAGCTTTAGGTTTTCCTGTACTTACTGACCAGGATGTGCAAGAAGTGCCCATGAACTTGATAGTTCAAAAAGATTATGATAAGCTGGTTCAATCTTCCCTGGAGGCCCGGGGCATAAAAATAAAAATAACTGAAATCCCCATTCCTGTTGGATTCGCACCTGCCTTTGAAGGAGAAAGAGTCCGCAAAGACGATATGTTTGCAGAATTTGGCGGCGGCCGCACCCCTGCCTGGGAATTAGTTAGAAAACGAGAACTGTCTGAAGTAGAAGACCACAAGATTGAACTCATCGGTCCTGATATAGACAGCCTTGGAGCCGAAGGCGGCAAGTTGCCTTTGGCAGTGCTGATTGATGTGGCAGGTAAGAACATGCAAGAGGACTTTGAACCTGTTATGGAGCGCCGAATCCACTACTTTATGAATTACATTGAAGGCGTCATGCATATTGGCCAGCGAGATATAGCCTGGGTTAGAATCAGTAAATCCTCATATGAAGCAGGATTTAGGCTGAAACATATCGGTGAAGTTATGTATGCCAAGATGTTAGATGAGTTTGGAAGCATTGTTGACAAAGTTCAAGTCACTATTATCACTGATAAAGAAAAAGTAGAAGAGCTGCTTGAGAAAATTGCTCGACCCAGATATGAGGCACGAGATGCAAGACTTGCGGGCCTTACCGATGAAAGTGTGGATACATTTTATTCTTGTCTACTGTGTCAATCCTTTGCACCTGCTCACGTGTGTATCGTAACACCAGAGCGGCTAGGTCTTTGCGGTGCCGTAAGCTGGCTTGACGCAAAAGCTACAAATGAACTAGATCCCACCGGGCCATGTCAGCCAATAGTTAAAGGTGAATGCCTTGATGAAGTAAAAGGCCATTGGGCATCTGTAGATAAGGCAGTCACGGAACAGTCTAATGGCGCCACCACGTCAGTAAATATTTACACTATTATGGAAAACCCCATGACTTCCTGCGGGTGCTTTGAATGTATATGCGGAATCATGCCGGAAGCCAATGGTGTCATCATAGTCAACCGGGAATATCATGGCATGACACCTCTGGGAATGACCTTTGGAGAATTGGCTTCAACTACAGGCGGCGGAGTTCAGACTCCTGGTTTTATGGGTCATGGAAGACAGTTTATCACCAGTAAAAAATTCTTATATGCTGATGGTGGTCTGCAGCGAGTAGTCTGGATGCCCAAAGAATTAAAGGAAGCCCTTAAAGAAAAATTAATAGCCAGAGGGAAAGAAATGGGAATCGAGAACTTCTATGAAATGATTGCAGATGAAGATGTAGGAACAGATCCAGATACAGTAGTAGAATTCTTGACTAATGTGGGTCATCCTGCTCTCACTATGGATCCCATGTTTTAATAATCGGGAAGGGGTTTTAATATGAAATTTCCAACGGATTTGAAATACCATGAAGAGCATACTTGGGCAAAAATCGAAGGGGATATTGCTACTGTGGGGATAACTGATCATGCCCAGGAGCAGTTGGGGGAAATTTTGTTTGTGGATTTGCCTGAAGTCGGTGATACCATCACACAAGGTGAGCCTTTTGGCAGTATTGAATCGGCCAAAGTTGCTTCAGACCTTTATGCACCCATTAGTGGAGAAATTATTGAGGTAAATGAAGTTTTAGATGATGAGCCTGATTTGGTAAATAGTTCGCCTTATGAAGATGGTTGGATAATCAGGGTGAAAGTGAAGAATATGGATGAAGAGGCAAACCTCCTCAGCAGCAGTGAATATGAAAAATCCCTGGAATAATGGTCCATACAAGCCACTTTAAATAAGTGGCTTGTAGCTTTAATATAATGGGAGATTACAGATAGGGTGATAACTTATATGGATAAATGTCAAGTTACTTTTTGGCCTATAGGAAAGGTTGTTGAAGTTATCAAGGGCACCAATTTAATGGAAGCTGCTCGAAAAGCAGGTGTGTTTTTAGATGCTCCTTGTGGAGGCAAGGGTCACTGTGGCAAATGCCGGGTAATGATAAAATCAGGGCAACACAAGCATGAATACACTCCCCTTTTAAGTGAAGAAGAAATCCAGCATGGCTATAGATTAGCCTGCCTCACATGGATTCAACAAGATATGACTGTAGAACTTACAGAAGTAGATGTAGTCAACGATATCATGGTAGAAAATATAACATCTGATTCTAGTAGGAAATTTGTCAACAGAACTGTTGATATTTTAAAGAGTTCTGGCATAAAAGTGGGCACAAATTTTAAAATTGTTCCTGTCAAACTTCCAAAGCCCACAATAGATGACAATATACCTGACCTAGAAAGGGTACAGCGAGAATTAAAAACTATTTTAGGATGTGAAAATATAAATTGGCCTATAGAAATACTGAGAAAATTACCGGTGGTTTTAAGAAATTTCGATTATGAAATAACCCTTGGCCTTTTAAAAACTGAAAGCGGATACAATATTATCAATGTAACTGGTGGGAAACGGGCCTCTATTTATGGCCTTTGTGTTGATGTGGGCACTACTACTGTGGCAGCGTGTTTGGTAGATATTGATACTGGAGAAATAAAATCATCGGCAAGCAGCGGCAACCTACAGATGCAGTATGGCGGTGACATAATTAACCGCATTATTTACTCCACCAGAGAAAATGGACTGGAAAAACTCAATCAAGCAATTATTGAAGGCACTATAAATCAGCTTGTAAGGGAAATGATTAAAAAGCTGGCAATTACAGAAGATGATATAATTTTATCAGTTTTTGCAGGTAATACCACCATGGCTCATCTTTTGCTGGGGGTTATTCCAGAAAATATTCGGCTGGAACCTTATATACCGGCATTTAACAATGCCCCTGTCCTTAAAGCTGGCGATATAGCCCTTAATATAAATAAAAATGCTCCTGTTTTTCTCCTGCCCAATGTGGCAAGCTATGTGGGGGGAGATATAGTTGCAGGTGTTTTGGCTTCAGGTCTGTGGAACAGTGATGAAACCGCTCTTTTTATAGACTTAGGTACCAACGGAGAAATAGTGCTGGGGAATAGAGATTGGATGCTTACCTGTGCCTGTTCAGCAGGACCGGCTTTTGAAGGCGGGGAAATTAGCTGTGGTATGAGGGCTGCCACAGGTGCCATCCATGAGGTGAGAATTGACAGGCAGAATTTAAGACCCATAGTTAAAGTAATCGGGACATCAAAACCAAAAGGCATTTGCGGTTCAGGAATAATCGACCTTATTGCCGAAATGTTTTTAAAGGGTATAATAGATATGAAGGGGAAAATAAATCAAAATATAAAATCCGACAGAATAAGATACAATCACCATCTTGGGTGCTTTGAATATGTAGTAGCATTTGGCAATGAAACAATAGACGGTTTAGACATAACTTTAAATGAAATTGACATCGATAATTTTCTCAGGGCCAAGGGCGCTGTCTATTCTGGTATGAGAACCCTTTTAAACAACATAGGAATGAGCGTTGCTGATATTGACAAAGTCATAATTGCAGGAGGTATAGGGCAAAACCTTGACATTACCAATTCAATCACTATCGGCCTATTACCTGATATACCTCAGGAAAAGTTTGAGTTTATTGGCAACAGCTCACTAACAGGGGCATATGCATGTTTAATAAGTGATGAGGCTAGGGAAAAGGCAAAGGAAATTGCTGACAGCATGACTTACATTGAGCTTAGCGCTGATCCCACTTATATGGAGGAGTTTATAAGCGCCTGTTTTTTGCCTCATACTGATACCAATTTGTTCCCTAGCTTGAAAAAGGCAATGAATCTATAAGGAGCAACTTTTCTTCTAGGATCAGCGTATATTAAAAAATTAAAGGAGGCATATTATGAGTCAACACGATTGCTGCAAATCATGTAAAGGCAGAGCAACAAAGGAAAAGGAAGTGGAGACATTAAGAATACTTTTGGCTCATTGGATAGAGCACAATAATTCCCATGAGCAAGGTTTTAGAGAATGGGCTGAAAAGGCAGAGAGAATTGGAAATGCTAAAGTATATGAAATGATTTTAAAAGCTGCTGACTCCCTTAAAGCTGCCAGCGATTACTTGCTTGAAGCGAAAAAACATATATAGGGGGTGCATAAAATGTGCGAATCAAAGGTATATATTATAGAAGACGGCCAGGAAAAAAAGCTCATGGACAATGTCATCCACATTGAACCTCAAGATGGGAAATTGTTTATGTATGACCTGTTAGGTGAACAAAAGATTGTAGATGCGGTAATTAAAGAGGTTAAACTCTTAGAACACAAAATAATCCTTGAGAGAGAGAAAACAAAATGAATATAGCAGTAGTAGACGGCATGGGAGGCGGTATTGGCAGTCAAATTATATCACTGTTGAGACAGGATTTGCCCAGCGATATCAAAATTTATGCCTTAGGCACCAATTCAGCAGCAACCTCCAATATGATGAAGGAAAAGGCGAATAAAGGTGCTACTGGAGAGAGCGCCATAACTTTTGCTGTAAATAAAGTAGATGTTATAGTTGGCTCTGTGGGGATAATTATTCCCAACTCTATGCTGGGAGAGATAACTCCAACTATTGCTACTGCTATAGCCTCCTGCAATGCCAAGAAGATTCTCATACCCATTATAGACAACGAAGACATTACTCTCTTAGGAATTGAGAAAAAGCCATTGTTTTTAGCCATAAAAGATGCTATAGAAAAAATAAAAGAGCTATTGTAAAACACAAATATAGATTAAATGGCCGCAATTCAGCGGCTTTTTATCTTAAAGTGCTATTTTAATCATTGACATATTGCCAAATTAAGTGTACAATATTAAGGGAATTGTAAATTGTTAAAAATTTCTTCAGAAAGGTGAAGAATAGTCTTGATAAAATATATCGCATTTATCATAGCAAGTTATCTTGTAGGTTCTATTTCATTTGCATATTTTATTTGTCGAAAATTTTACTCTATAGATATTCGCCAATACGGCAGTGGCAATCCTGGTTCAACTAACGTACTTCGTGTTCTTGGAACAAAACCTGCCCTTATAGTATTTATAGCGGATTTGTTAAAAGGTTTAACAATGGTATCCATTGGAAGGCTTCTAGGTGGAGAAAATCTGGCCCTCCTTTCAGCCGTTGCTGTAGTGGTGGGACATGATTGGTCAATTTTTCTGAATTTCAAAGGTGGCAAAGGTATTGCCACTAGCTTTGGAGTTATTATTGGTATTTTTCCCAAAATAGCCCCTATACTTTTAATTGTAGGCATTTCAGTAATATACCTGTCACGATATGTTTCATTGGGCTCAATAACTACAGCGACTCTTTTGCCAATATTACTGCTTATATTTAAATACCCGGCAAAACACGTAATAGCAGGTCTGATACTAGGTGCAATTGCCGTATATAGACATCGGGACAATATTGAGAGGCTCATTGCCGGGAAAGAAAATAAATTAGGTCAAAAGGTGCGAAGATAAAAACCTGGTAAAAAGTATCAACGGGACTTAATAAACGAATAATTGTTGATACTTTTTACCAACTAGTAAACCTGCAAAAGCCTAATAATCATTGCAGCAAACTTGGCACAGTTTTTGCAATTATATGTCAATAGGGACATCGACAAATAAAAGATTTTGTAGGTATTACCGACTAACACAGAGGGTGATTTCTTGGATGAAGTAACGAGAGACTTACTAATTCACCCGGTAATACCGGCTATACGCGATGTCGAAAAAATCGATATAGCCTTGTCAAAAGACGCCCGCAGTATATTCCTATTAGCTGGTAATATCTTAAATATTAAGAATATAGTAAATCAAGCAAAAAGAGCAGATAAACGAATTTTTGTGCATATTGATTTATTAGAAGGCATAAGTAAGAATCGAATGGGCATAAAATATATTGCCCAGGAGGTTAAGCCAGACGGAATAATTACAACTAGAGCAAATCTTATAAGTTGCGCCAAAGCTGAAGGCCTTTTTGCCATTCAGAGAATATTTGTCCTAGACAGTCTTGCCATAGATACAGCTGCCAAATCCATAAAAAATGTAAATCCCGATGCAATAGAGATCCTACCTGCTGTCATCCCAAAAATAATAAGGAGGATATGCCAAAGAGTATCACACCCCGTCATTGCTGGAGGTCTTATAGAAGAAAAAAGTGAGGTTGAATCAGCTCTTAAAGAAGGAGCTAGGGCCATTTCAGTTTCAAAAGAAGATATATGGGATATACCGTTTGAGGACTTGGAGATTTGGAGAAAGTCCTTCCTGGGTAAATAAATAAGCTATTATTGTGTTTATTTGCCTTGGAAGGACTTTTTACTTATCTAAAAAGGGGGTGTTTAAAAAAGCCGGATAAATTTTATTCTGCTGTCTGTTACAACTTTGGGTTTTAGGGTTTTAGGTCCAAAACAATTTGGAGGTGACATTTTGTGAAAAACATAGGGTCAATTATTGGATTTGCTATTGCTGGTATTTTCGTAATGTCAGTATGGGGGGCTTTTGCAGAAGCGTACGGCATCTTTGGTGGCTGGTTTGCCGG
>JAMNZY010000228.1 GCA_023622055.1 Bacillota bacterium | reverse complement strand
GTCAAAGTAATCTTTGTGCTCTTCTAGCCACTTCAAGAAAAACTCCAGGTTTTTTCTTGCAATGCTCAAGTTTCTCTCCATGACCTTGTCTACATTTTTAAGGGCGAAAGTTGCCAGAAAGTCATTGATGGGAGAATTGCTAATTGACGTGTAATCCTTCCATCCCCAACAGGCATTAACTACCTCTTCAGGCCCTGCAATCCAACCCAAGCGAAGGCCTGAAAGACCATAAGATTTAGACATGCTGCCTACACTTATTGCCCTTTTTGAAAGGCTTCTGCCATGAGGTGGGACGATATTGGGATATAAGGCAAAATCATGGTATACTTGGGGTATATTTAGGACAATGAGTTTGGTATTTTCGTCAATGAGCTTTTTCAGTTCATCAAGATCAGGCTCATATCCATTGTCAATTTCCATTTGCCAATATTTGACCTGGGCTCCGCGAGCTTCAGCGGTGGAATACAAGGCCTGATATGCGGGAAATTGAACTATAACTGTGTCACCGGGCTTTACCAGCACATTTGTCACTAAAAAATCCGCCTCAATGGCACCTGTTGTAATCAATATGTTTTCCGGCAGGGTTTCCCGATAAAAGCCGGCTATAACTTCTCTTAATTCTTGTCTGCCTGTGGTGGGATTATAACCCAATTTTATTTTTAAGAGCTCTTCCATTAATTCGTCTTTGTTGCCAAGAGATAAGAGTTCATCTAAGGTAAAGGGCTTGGCGTCGGTTTCAGCAAGATTATATACTGCATCGTTTTCGTAGGTATTCATCCACCGCTCAACGGCAAAGGTCTTTATTTCCATAAAAAACACTCCTTAGATTGTTTATACAAAAATATTATGTAGTATAACTATTCCCATTCCCAAGAGAACTGTGGCAAACATGTTTTTTGTTTTATAAGCCAAGGGAAAGGTTAAAACTGCAGCCACAAACAGAGGGTTTGAAATACCTATATTTAATTTATTTTCTACCGTGAGAACACCGGGAAAGAGCAGTGCGGAAAGCACAGCTGTGGGCACAAAGCTCAAAAATTTCACGAAAACTTCCGGTATTTTTTGCTTGGACAAAAGGGTTGCCGGCAGCATTCTTGGCAGATAGGTGACAAGACCCATTGCAAGGACAAGGTAGATGTAATTTAAATCAATTTTCATGACTTATAAACACCCCAATCATGGCTGCAATAATAGTTGCCAAAATAACGTTCCAGTTACCGGGTATTGTATACATAAAAAATATAGAAAGGAAACCCGATATTAGTGCAATTAAAACAAATTTGGCATTTTTAAGCTGCATACACAAAAGGGCCAGGAACATTCCCGGAAGAGCAAAATCAAAGCCCAAGGCTTTTGTGTCAGGGATTAGATTGCCTAAGGCAGCTCCTATTATGGTGCTAAAAACCCAACTGGAATAAGCAGTAATATAGAGACTAAAATAGTAGACATGGGTGAGAGGCCTTTCCTCTGCATCAGTTATGCTTACGGCAAAGCTTTCATCTGTTAAGAAAAAGGATATAATGGGAATAAAACTTTGTTTTATTTGGCGAAAGTGTGGAGCAAGTGAAGCACTGAACAAAAAATGACGCAAGTTTACCAAAAATGTAGTTATAATTATGGGAACAGCACTTACTCCTGAGCCCAGCAAATCCACAGCTATGAACTGAGCAGAGCCGGCATATACTAAAAGAGACATTAATCCCATTTGAAGGGGACTTAAGCCAGCATCCGCCGCCATTACTCCAAGGGCGAAACCTACAGGAATGTATCCCATTACAATGGGCATTGCCCTTTTAATTCCGAAGACCATTTCATCTTTTTTACATTGCATAATTATCCCTCAAACTGCATAATAATTAAATCCTATAATAGCAGATGAATTACAATAATGTCAATACAGCAATTTCCTCAAATAGCCTTATAGTCATCAAGTGTTGTTTTGGGTGGCCTATTATGGTATTATTTTCATAAAATAAATGGCGGAAACAGGCAGTTGCCGAAGGAGGAAAACTTACATGAAGGCTTTATTGGTTATTGATATGCTGGTGGATTTTATTAATGATGAGGGAGCTTTGAGCGTAGGGCCAGCAGGACAAAAAATCATCCCTTTTGTAAAGGATAAGATTGAAGATTTCAGGAAAAAAGGCTATCCCATTATCTTTATCTGCGACAATCATGAAAAAGTTTCCAGCTCACTGCATAGCTGGAACAAAAGGTGCTCAAATAATTGAGGAGCTAGATGTAAAAGATGAAGACAAAATAATAAGAAAAAGACGCTACAGCGCCTTTTTTGGGACGGATTTAGATCTTTACTTGAGAGAAAAGGGAGTAGATGAGCTGTTTATAGTAGGTGTGTGCACAAACATCTGTGTGCTGTATACCGCTGCCGATGCACGAAACTTAGCTTACAAGGTAAATATTTATAAAGACGGAGTAGCATCCTTTGATGAAAAGGCCCATGAATTTGCTTTAAAAGAAGCAGAAAATACTTTAGGCTGCATGGTAATCTAATGATGACCGCAGTCACACCTATTGTGGCTATGGTTACTGGAGTGGCTGCAGCATTTGTGACCATGACTATGATTGTGATGTCCACAACAATCGGAAGATTTCTTTGCTTTTTTTATGCTGTCAAGTTGTGCTCTTAGATTTGCCTTTACAGCATCGATGTAGAGTCTGCGCAGGTATGCCTGCTCTTTTTTTTCTTCTTCAGAAAGACCTTCTGTTTTCTGCTTTCTATAAAGTTCATTGATGCGGGCAATTTGTTCTTTAGATATCATAAAAATTTTCCTTTCCAGTTTTTTGTTAAAAGAAATGAGTATAATAACATTATAAAGTATTTTTGAAAAAATACAAATGGTGGTTAAAATGAATTTAAAGCAGGAAGTGATTTGCTTTGCCAAGCAAATAGGCTTTGACCGAGTAGGTTTTACAACAGCAGAGCCTTTTTTAAAAGAGGAGGAAATTCTTTTAAAAAAAAAGGCAAAAAACCTGCTGTCCCCTTTTGAGGAAAATGACATAAAGCTCAGGTGTTACCCAAATAAAATCCTGCCTGGAGCCAAGACAATTATTTGCTTTGCCATGGGATATCTAGTGGACCCTTATGCTCCAGAAGAAACACCTTCGGGTAAAATAAAAGGCCATTTGCAAGGCAAGATATCTAGATATGCTAGGGTAAAAGATTACCACTTTGTTTTAGGGAATAAGCTTATGGAAATAGTTGATTTTATATCAAATAAACAAAAAGGCACATTTAAGATTATGGTAGATACCAGCAGCCTTATGGAAAAAGCCGCTGCCCAGCGGGCGGGGCTAGGCTGGATAGGCCAAAACACATGTCTTTTTACACCGGA
>JAMNZY010000186.1 GCA_023622055.1 Bacillota bacterium | reverse complement strand
CTTCAACAACACGAAGATACAAAGCCCATAGCAGATCCTAAGACTATGAAAACCATAGAGGAAAGGACAGCCCAAGAAATCAAAGCAATGGTAGAAAAAGCCCTAAACAAAGCTCAAAAGGAGTTTGAGGCAGATATCTTTGGCCTGGGGGATCGCTTGCACAAAAGATATCCCCAAATTTGGAAACAGGTAGAGAAAAATTGGCGGGATATCTACCCTGATATTGAAGTGACAGTAAAAGTAGATGCCAAAATCCGCCGCACAGGCTTGATTACCGATACGCCTATTATCAGATAATATTATTTTAAAAGTAGGGGATTAAAGTGGCATTGTTGTTTATCACAGTTGCCATAATCTTAATACTTGAGATGCCCGGCCTCATACAATGTCAAATGTGGCGAGAGCTGGTGGTTTTTTGTAGCCTCTTAATACTTGGAATTGCATATGGCATTTCCCATATTTTACAATTTAAATTTTTAAACCCGACGGACATAACCCAAAGTATTTTCCAGCCCCTTTTTGACATAATTGATACCTTGTTAAAATGAGCCTCTATACTATTGACAATTACACTTGCCCTATGAGAGTTTTGTGCTCGGAATATTTTAAGGGGGATTTTATTCATGTCAACCAAATATATATTTGTTACAGGAGGCGTAGTATCCTCACTGGGCAAAGGCATAACGGCAGCCTCCTTGGGGAGGCTCTTAAAGAGTAGGGGTCTTTCTGTTACCATGCAGAAGTGTGACCCCTATATTAATGTGAATCCAGGTACAATGAGTCCTTATCAGCATGGTGAAGTGTATGTAACCGATGACGGCGGTGAAACCGATTTAGACTTAGGTCACTATGAGCGCTTCGTAGATATAAATCTTATTCAAAATTGCGATATAACCACAGGGGCAGTGTACCTGTCAGTTATTGACAGGGAACGGAAGGGCGGCTATGACGGCAAAACGGTGCAGGTGATACCCCACATTACCAATGAAATAAAAGAGCGCATTATTGAGGTGGGAAAAAAGTTTAACGCAGACGTGGTAATAACTGAAATCGGCGGTACAGTTGGAGATATAGAGAGCTTACCCTTTTTGGAAGCCATAAGGCAGATGAAGACAGAAGTAGGCAGGGAAAATGTCCTCTACATCCACGTAACCCTTGTCCCGTACATTTCAACAGCAGGTGAACTTAAGACCAAACCCACTCAGCACAGTGTAAAAGAACTCAGGAGCATAGGTATACAGCCAGATATCATAGTTTGCCGCTCTGAACGGGCTCTTTCCCGGGATTTAAAGGAAAAGATAGCTCTCTTCTGCAATGTGGAGCCTGAATGTGTCATTCAAAACTACGATGCAGAAACCATTTATGAAGTGCCCCTTATACTCAAAGCTGAAGGCCTTGACCAAATAGTAGCTAAAAAACTGGGCGTAGATGGCATGAAATCAGACCTTTCCCAGTGGGAACAAATGGTAGAGAAAATAAAAAACCCCACCAAGGAGGTAAATGTCGCCCTAGTGGGCAAATATGTGGAACTTCACGATGCCTATCTCAGTGTGGCTGAAGCCCTTTGCCACGGCGGAATCGACAATGACGCCAAGGTGAATATAAAGTGGGTCCATTCAGAAAAACTGGAAGAGGAAGACCAGGATTTAACAAAGGTTTTCGATGGCATAGATGGAATCATAGTCCCTGGAGGCTTTGGCCAGCGGGGAATTGAGGGAATGATAAAGGCCATTAAATATGCAAGAGAAAACAAAATTCCCTTTTTCGGCATGCTATGCGCTTAGGCAGTTTTCCATGCAAACTTTTGGAAAACACCAAAGCAAGGGAAATCTACGGCAAGGAGCTTATCCATGAGCGCCATCGCCACCGCTATGAGTTTAACAATGACTACAGAGACACCTTGGCCCAATGCGGCATGGTTTTTTCCGGCATAAATCCTGACAATGACTTTGTGGAAATCATAGAACTTAAAGACCATCCCTGGTTTTTGGGAACCTTGTTTCATCCTGAGTTTAAATCACGGCCAAACAATCCACATCCTCTCTTTAGCCACTTTATAAAAGCAGCTTTAGTCAGGCATACATAGAGGCAACAGAAGGTAGACCCCCTGGTCACCTTCTTTTTTTATACAAATATTATTTACCATATTTCGACAATTTCCTGACAAATCAGCAGGAAAAAATAAACATTTGTCTAATATTATTATATACTTATGCACTTATTGATTTAAAAATAAAATTATTAGGAGGATAAGTATGAAAGGTATTTCACTGAAAGTCATACTCCGAGTTATATTGCTACCAATGGTGCTAATTGCGGCTTCTCTTTTAGGATACACATATTACTTTTACCCGGAAGACTTGACAAATCCAAAAAATCTTTTGGCAATAGGAATAGCCGCTTTAATTTGTGGTTCAATTTTTTTATTAATTTCTAAAAGAGCATCTCGCCCCCTTCAAGCTTTTGGACAGAGCCTTGCTGCCATAGCAAAAGGGGATTTTACCGTGGAAGCCAAAGTTACCGGTGGTGAAATGGGCGCCCTGGCAGATGCCTATAATGCTTCCTTAGAGAAGGTAAGAAATATATTAAAAGAAGCCAAAATTACCATAGATGAAATCATGTCTACAGCCACTCACATGGAAGATATGACCCGGCACAGTCAAGAAGCTTCATCTCATTACGAAAGTTCTGTGAAAGAAAGTCTGGAACAAAGTTCAGGAAGAATAAGTGAAATGCAGACTCTCATCGACAGCATCTCTGACATGCTGTCTCAAATGAGCGCAGGTGTAGAGCAAATTGCCGCAAATGCATCAGAAACTGCAGGTACTGCAGCAGACACTTCTGAGCTTGCCCACGCAGGAAAAGCTGTCATGGAAGAAGTTGCCCGGCAGATGGAAAAGATTCGCGAATCCAGCAACTATACATCTAATGTAATAAAGTCCCTTGGAGAAAGTTCAGAGACCATAGGCCAGATTGTGGAGACCATCACAGGTATAGCAGACCAGACCAACCTTTTGGCACTAAATGCTGCTATTGAAGCTGCCAGAGCCGGTGAACAGGGACGGGGTTTTGCAGTGGTTGCTGATGAGATAAGAAAACTTGCCGAGCAGGCCGGTGAAGCTGCAAAGCAAATAGGAGAGCTCATTGCCACAGTTATAAAAGAAGTGGAAGAAGCAGTGAAGGCCAAAGACCAGGGTTCTGCCAATGTAGAACAAGGCATAAAGGCTGTAAAAGATGCCTCTGCTGCCTTTGAAAAAATCCTAGATTCCATAACAACAGTGGCCCAGCAGATGCAGGAGATTTCTGCAGCCACTCAGCAAATGTCTGCCTCCGCTGAAAACACCAATGAGTACTTTAAAAAGATAACCGATATGAGCATAGACAATACCAACTTGGCCCAAGAAATAGCAGAGTCTGTAAAAAGACAGCACATGCTCCTGGGCGAAATTGCCAGCTCTGCTGAAAAATTAAAACAGGATACGGACAAACTGGCTCAAGTTATAAGTGTAATAAAAATCCAGTAACATTTGCTTTAATACCCGCGCAAATAATGTATAATTATATAAGGTAAGGAAGTAAAAAATATAGCGGAGGTCATACATCATAATGGAAATAAAAATCATAAATCACCAGGAGAAAGAGCTGTTCAACCATTTTATGGCGTGGGGGCCAAAAGGCCATGTCCTTCAGTCTTATGAATGGGGTGAGGTTAAGCGCCGCACAGGTTGGGAACCTATAAGGCTCCTTGTCATGGACAAGGACAAGCCTATAGCGGGAAT
>JAMNZY010000130.1 GCA_023622055.1 Bacillota bacterium | reverse complement strand
ATCTTGGTGGCTTCCAGCAGTCCCCTGGACCAGTTTATAATAAACCACCCAGAGTACTTCTTTGAAGCCTCTCCGGAACACGGCTTAATCAATCCCAATAACTTGTACATTCTCGTAAGCCACATAAAATGTGCTGCTTTTGAGCTGCCTTTTGGGGATGGTGAGACTTTCGGCGACCAGCCCATAGATGAGATATTGGCATTTTTGGAAGATGAAGGCATCCTTCGGCATGTGGGTGGCCGTTGGCATTGGATGGCTGAGTCTTTCCCTGCAGAGGAAATCAGCTTGCGAAGTGCATCGGCGGAAAATTTTGTTGTAATAGATATTACTGAAGGAGCTAAGGTCATCGGTGAGGTGGACCGCAGCAGTGCTCCAATGATGATTCACGAAGAAGCAATCTATATCCATGCCGGTCAGCAGTATCAGGTGGAAAAGCTGGACTATGAGGAAAAAAAGGCATATGTCCGTAAAGTTAATGTAGATTATTATACTGATGCAAATGTGGCAGTGGAAATCAAAGTTTTAGATGTGTTTAGGGAAAAAACCGTTGCCAATAGTCAAAACTACTTAGGAGAAGTTATGGTTACAAGCCTGGCAACTATGTTTAAAAAGATAAAGTTTTTCACCCATGAGAATCTAGGCTTTGGTCCCATTCACTTGCCCCCTGAAGAAATGCACACAACAGCTTACTGGATGTCTATTCCCGAAAACACAGGTGGCCTCTCGATGGAAGAGATAAAGTCAGGGCTGCTGGGGCTTTGCAATGTCATGGTAAATATAGCTCCCCTTTATTTAATGTGTGATCCAAAAGATATTCGCGGAGTTGTGCAAATAAAATCCCCCTTTACCCAAAAGCCCACTATTTTTATGTATGATAACTTCCCCGGCGGTGTAGGTTTTGCAGAAAAGCTCTATTCCATGGAAGATCAACTGCTTAAGGCTGCCCGGCAGGTTATTATGGAGTGCGACTGTGAAGAGGGCTGTCCATCCTGTGTTGGTCCCTATGAAGAAGTGGGCCGGGGAAGTAAGGGCTATGCCCTTAATATTATAAAAGGGGTGCTTTCCGATTGAATCTTTCGGAAAAGTTGAGGACCTTTTTATCCAATAAGCCTAAAGAAGGCAAGGAAAAGAGAGATTCAAAAAAGGATCTTCATAAATCAATAGGTGATATACTTGGGGCAAGGGAAGTATCAACCCCCTTCGGTGAGCACCTATTGGTAGAGAGGGCATATCCCGTCTCTCATATTCATGGGAATGTTCAGTTGGACTTAATTTACGATATTTCCGGGGAAATAATAAAGCTCATTGCCAAAAGCCCAGATTACGAGAATTTTGATTTTAAACGAGCAGTTTTCATTGATACAGAAACCACTGGCCTTGCTGGAGGCAGCGGTACTCTGGCATTTTTAATAGGTGTAGGTTTTTTCCAAGGGAAGGATTTTAAGGTTTTACAGTATTTTATAAGCGATTATGACAAAGAGGCAGCTGCCCTGTACAGTTTTGGCAAGCTTTTAGAGGAGTTTGACAGCATAGTGACCTTTAACGGCAAATCCTACGATATACCACTGCTGGAAGCCCGGTACATGCTAAGCCGCATGGAAATCCCTTTTAATAAGTCTTTTCACCTGGACCTTCTACCTTCAGCTAGAAGGCTTTATAAAGAGCGGTTAGAAAGTGTGAGCTTGTCGTCCCTGGAAGAAAATCTTCTTTCTCTAAAAAGGGAAGGGGACATACCCGGCTTTGAAATTCCATCGGTTTATTTTAGGTTTTTAAAGGACAGTAATCCTTATCCTCTAAAACCCGTATTTTATCACAATAGAATGGATATTTTATCAATGGTTACCCTTACAATTAGCATGGCCCATGCTTTTAAAAATCCTTTTAAGTCGCCCAGCTGTCGCTGCTGTATAAGCGATTAGGCCGTTGGCGGGAGGCAGAACAGCTGTGGATAGCTATGGTGGATGCCAATATAAGGCCTGTCTTTGCATTGGTAGAGCTTGCAAAATACTATGAACACAAAATCAAGGACTATGACAGAGCGGCTAAGGCAACCCAAAAGGCATTGGAAATAGCCTATAAAAAAAATACCCTGGTGGGATTTACATTGAAAGAGGAAATTTTAGAGCTTAAAAAGCGCCTAGAGCGAATCAAATGTAAAGGAGAAAAACATAATAAACTGGATACTATAAAAGACTGTGCTTATCTTCAACAAAAAAGTTTTTTTCACATAAATTAAATATTTGCAAGGAGGAGGCTTTTTATGAAAGATGCGCTGAAAATGGCGGCTAAGTTTATGGCCCTATCTGCCAGAACAGCTCCCAAAACTGCTGGAAAAGATTACGTAGAAATAAAGGTCATTGACGATGAAGGTGACTTGGCAAAATTGGGGGAGGAGATGGCTGCCTACGGTGAAAAACACGGCAAGAGGAATTATGACAGGGACGGCAGAGGTGTTGCCAGCTGCGGAGCAGTGCTCCTTGTGGCAATAAAAGATGCCAAGACTGCCGGCTTAAACTGTGGAGCTTGCGGATTTGATAACTGTGAAGAACTCACAAAGCCCAGAGAAGTGTAGGTTCTGCTGTTAAAACCGCCAGCATGCTAAATGTGGACAACCGAATTATGTATAGAATCGGTGTGGTTGCACGAAAAATGAAGCTCATTGACGGCGATGTGGTGCTGGGAATTCCCCTTTCTGCAACAGGAAAAAACATATTTTTCGATAGATAAGTTTAAAAGCAAAATGCTCTTTAAACCGGGTAAGGTCTGTAGCCTACCCGGTTTCGTCTTTTTCAGAATTAGTTTACACAGAAATAACAATACTTAACACTTCCTTAACATGTATATAAACTCTGCTTTCTATAATATAGACAAATAATTTTAAGGAGGAAAAAACATGTTGAGGAAAATCTCAAAACCTTTTTTTATTGTTATGTTGACTTTTACGTTACTGTTTGCAGCTGGATGTGGAAAAACTAATATTGAATCTCAAGAACAAGAAAACAATATTTCAGAGGATGAGCTTAAGCTTAGCGGTTCTATACAAATAGCAGGCTCCACTTCAGTGCAGCCTCTATCGGAAGAATTGGCTATGATGTTTATGGAAAAGTATCCAGATGTCAAGGTAAATGTTGCTGGAGGCGGTTCAGGAGCAGGGATAAAAGCAGCTCAGAATGGAACCAGCCATATCGGTGCATCCTCCCGTGAGTTAAAACCTGAGGAAAAGAATGTAAAGGAATTTGTTATCGCAAAAGATGCTATAGCTGTGATAGTAAATCCTGCGAATCCTGTCAGCGATCTTACTATGGACCAAATTAAAAGGGTTTTTTCAGGTGAAATAACTAATTGGAAGGATCTAGGCGGTAAGGATGCGCCAATAACAGTAGTTATCCGTGAAGATGGTTCCGGAACAAGAGGCGCCTTTGAAGAAATAGTATTAGGGGAGTATAAATTTACTGACAAAGCCATTATACAGAATTCCACAGGTGCTCTCAGAACTACTGTAGCAGGGACCCCTGATGCCATAGGATTTGTCTCCTTGGGAGCATTAAATGATGAAGTTAAGGCTATAAAGATTGATGGTGTTGAAATTACAAAAGAAAATGTCCTCAACGGCTCTTATAAGATTGCAAGACCATTTATCTACTTGACCAAAGAAGAGCCTGAAGGCCTTACCAAGCACTTTATAGATTTTGTTCTAAGCAGCGAAGGTCAAGAGATTATAGTGCTGTCCTTTCTGTAGCAGCAGTTATCATGATAGGCCTGTTTGTTTTTGTTGAAGGTTATCCTATAATGCACAAAGTAGGATTCTTCAACTTTATTTTTGGTAAGCTTTGGAGCCCTTCCGAAGGCTTATATGGAATATTTCCTATGATCGTGGGCACTTTTTCTATAACTTTAGGTGCCCTGATTCTCGGTGTGCCCCTGAGTATATTCACCGCCATATTTTTAGCGGAGTATGCCCCTAAAAAATTTGAGAGACTCATTAATCCTGCAATCGAGCTTTTAGCCGGAATTCCTTCGGTTATATACGGCCTTTTTGGAATGACAATGATTGTTCCCATGATACGAGAATTCCAGAAATCTTTTTTTGGAAGGGAAAGTTCTCAAATTCAGTCTGGATACAGTGTTTTGTCAGCAGCTATAATACTATCAATAATGATTGCTCCTACCATAATAAGTGTTGCAAAGGATGCCATAAAATCTGTGGGAAGGGAGCTGAAAGCAGCCTCTTTGGCTTTGGGGGCTACCCAGTGGCAGACTACTTGGCACGTTGTGCTGCCAAAGGCAAAATCAGGTATTATAGCAGGCATTGTCCTGGGCATGGGGAGAGCCATTGGAGAAACCATGGCAGTAATCATGGTGGCTGGCAACACAGTGGGATTTCCTAAGTCAATATTTTCCCCAGTTAGGAGCCTCACTGGCAATATAGCAATAGAGATGGCTTATGCTGCAGCAGGGGATCACACTCAGGCATTGTTTGCAACAGGCATTGTGTTATTTACACTGATAATGGCCATAAATGCCTTTGCCCTAAGAATATATAGCAAAGGGGTGAAGGGAAATGAAAGCTAAAGCTATCGAAAAACTTATGAGAAGAATATTGTGGCTTAGCGGTATCTTAACTCTTACAATTCTCGTGACAATCCTGGTGTACATTATTTCCCGGGGAATTGGCAAAATCAACATAGAATTTCTAACTCAAAATCCTCGGCGAATGGGCATGGAAGGCGGTATTTATCCTGCCATAGCAGGCACTTTTTATTTTACTGTCGTTACAATTCTCATGGCTGCACCTTTGGGTATTGCCACAGCTGTGTACCTAACTGAGTATTCAAGAGAAAACTTTTGGGTAAAAGCCATACGTTTTGGAAATGATATGCTTTCAGCTGTACCCTCTATAGTTTTTGGTCTATTTGGCCTTGCATTATTTGTAGAAAAGCTAAAGCCCATAAC
>JAMNZY010000039.1 GCA_023622055.1 Bacillota bacterium | reverse complement strand
GGATACACCTTTGAGCAATTATACGAAATCATTGATAAGACAGGAAATCCAGATGCCTTTGGTATATGCTTTGACACATGTCACGCCCTAGGCGCCGGGTATGATATAATCGACAGTTTAGATGAGGTGCTTTTAAAGTTTGATGAAATTTTAGGCCTTTCTAATTTAAAGGTGATTCACCTCAATGACAGCAAGTTTCCCCTTGGAAGCCGCAAAGACCGCCATGCTAACTTGGGAGAGGGAAAGCTAGGTCAAAACGCAATAAAAAATATCATCGCCCATCCCACATTAAAAGACAAGCCATTTCTGTTGGAAACACCAGGGGGCATTGAAAATTACAAAAAAGAAATAAAGATGCTGAAGAATCTTTTTAAGACATAATCACATTTTGTTAAATTATAATTCTATAGAGTTTCATAACTTTAAAGCCCAAGGTCATTTAGACTGGGCTTTTTTTAATTGATATTGACAAAAATTTATCAATATAGTATCATGAAACTAGGATTGTGAAAAAAGTAACGAGCCTTCTTTATAAAAAATGAAAAGGGGAATTTAATATGGTAAAGATTCTTTTCGAAAGAGACCTTTGCCTGGGATGTAAGACTTGTGAACTGGCTTGTGCAGCGGCTCATTCTAAGACAAAAAGTATAATTGGTGCCATAAAAGAAAACAGGACTTCTCGTATTCGTATAAAAACAAACCGGGGCAAAATGAAGCTAGAACAATGTATGCTTTGCAAAAATCCTCGGTGTATTGCTGCATGTCCAACTGGAGCTTTATCCAAGGATAAAGAACACGGAATTATCCATGTAAACGAAATGGAATGCACCGGCTGTGGCCTTTGTGAAAAAGCATGTCCCTTCTCTGCCATAGAACTGCATACTTTTCCCACTATGTGCGACAGATGTGCCGAGGCCGAAGAACCACTATGTGCCTTGTCATGTCCCACAAGAGCTTTAAAAGTCAAAATAGTATAAAAAACATGAGGTGATTTTTATGTCTGAAGACTTCAAATGTTTAAGCTGTGATGCGGCAAATTACAGTTTAATGGAAAAGGCAAGAAATGAAAAGATTGAGACTGTCTGGGACAGAGCCGAAGCTATGCAACCCCAATGCGGCTTTGGTGAAATGGGACTGTGCTGTACCAACTGTTCCATGGGGCCCTGTCGCATAGTGAAAGTAAGCGAAGACGGTCCCAAAAAAGGCATCTGCGGTGCTGATGAAGACACCATAGCGGCTAGAAATCTAGCCCGGGCAATTGCAGCAGGAGCTGCAGCTCACTCAGACCACGGCCGCGACATTGCTCATGCTCTTTATCATGCGGCAAAAAATCCTGAATCAGGTTATCGAGTAAAAAATCCTCAAAAACTTATTTCTCTAGCCAATGAATGGGGAATTGAAACAGAAAACATGGATATAGAAGAGATAGCAGCAAAGGTTGCCGAGACAGCCCTACAGGAATTTGGCAAACCCTTTGGTCATCTGAGATTTACAGACAGGGCTCCAAAGGGCAGGCAGGAAATTTGGGATGAAATGAATGTTAGGCCTCGAGCCATAGATAGAGATGTTGTTGAGGTTTTACACTCTACTCACATTGGGTGTGATGCAGATTACAGAAATATTATGACGGCAGCAACAAGAGCTGCTTTATCTGACGGCTGGGGCGGTTCCATGATAGGAACGGAACTTTCTGATATTTTATTTGGAGTTCCTGAGCCCCATGAAGTGGAAGCAAACCTTGGAGTACTTAAAGAAAATGAAGTAAATATTGTAATTCACGGCCATGAACCCACCTTATCTGAGGCTATACTTGTTGCAGTAAATGATCCAGAATTAACGGAACTTGCTAAAGAACAAGGTGCAGAAGGGAATGAAATTGCCATGCGCCACAATGTTCCAATGGCAGGCAACTTCTTCCAACAAGAGCTGGCCATAGTTACCGGGGCAGTTGACGCCATGGTTGTAGATGTTCAGTGCATAATGCCCGCCCTGTCCCAAGTGGCCAAATGCTATCATACAAAGCTTATAACCACTTCGCCGAAAGCCAAAATTCCAGGTGCCATTCACATGCAGTTTGACGAAGAAAAAGCCATAGAGTCAGCCAAAAAAATCGTTAAAGAAGCAGTTTTAAATTTCAAAAACAGAACTGGAAATATATTGATCCCTGAGGTAAAATCAAAGGGATTAGTAGGCTTTAGTAACGAATCTATTATCAATGCCTTAGATGGTGTTACAAACAGCCTGGCACATCCCCAAGGAACTGTAAAACCATTGGTGGATGCCATTAAATCAGGAGTCTTGCGGGGAGCAGTGGCAATAGTAGGCTGCAACAACCACAAGGTTCCTCAAGACAAAGGTCATGTGGAGCTGGCAAAGGAACTTATCAAAAAGGATGTTTTGGTGGTAACTACCGGATGCGGTGCTTATGCCTGCATAAAAGCAGGTCTTATGACAAAGGAAGCTGCTAGTCTGTGTGGAAAAGGCCTGGCCAC
>JAMNZY010000021.1 GCA_023622055.1 Bacillota bacterium | reverse complement strand
TTAATTACATTTCCGATAGCGGACCTTGTGACTTTAATTTTTATCTTGTCACCAACATCTAGAGTTACTATATCTTCTTTTAAATTGAGAATTTTTCCATATATACCGCCTATGGTGATTACATCATCACCTTCTTTTAAACTTGCCAGCATTTCTCTGCGCTCTTTTTCTCTTTTTTGCTGTGGACGGATGATCATGAAATAAAAAATACCAAAAATTATTATAAGTGGTCCAAATTGATTTAGAAATGAATCCAAAGTAGTTACCCACCCTTTCAAAATAATGTTTAATTATAAATTTCTATATATAATCGTAAAAATCCTTTTTTAGTAGGCAAATTTGTTAAAATAATTAACTATTAGCTCCATAATACATATAGAACTCATCTCTTAGCTCCAATAAATAATCCCCTTCAATGGCTGCCTGAATTTGTTCCATTAATTTTGTTAGAAAATACAAATTGTGTATAGTGGTCAGTCTAATGCCAAGTACCTCTTTAGTATTTATTAAGTGCCGTATATATGCCCTGGAATAGTTCCTGCAGGTATAGCAATCACAATGGGGGTCAAGGGGGCTAAAATCTCTGGCATAAGCCGCATTTCTGACAACTAATTTTCCACTTCTGGTAAACACAGTGCCGTTTCGGGCTATACGAGTGGGCAGGACACAGTCAAACATGTCTACGCCTCTTATGACACCTTCCAATAAATCCTCTGGTGCCCCTACGCCCATCAAGTATCTGGGTTTATCATTTGGAAGAAAGGGAACAGTATATTCAAGGATTTCATACATCAAGCTTTTAGGTTCACCTACACTTAGACCGCCTATGGCATAACCATTAAATCCAAGGGATGTTATATCAATGGCACTTTTTCGCCTCAGATCTTTGTACATGCCACCTTGCACTATGCCAAAAAGAGTTTGTTTTTCTGAGTTATTATGGGCTTTTTGGCACCTTTCTGCCCACCTGGTGGTCCTCTCTACAGAATCTAAGACGTAATCGTAAGTCGCCGGATATGGAATACACTCATCAAAAGCCATAATAATATCAGCCCCAAGGGCATTTTGTATTTCAATTGAAGTTTCAGGGCTGATAAAATGAAGGGACCCATCAATGTGAGATCTAAAAGTTACTCCTTCTTCCTTAATTTCCCGTAAGTCACCAAGGCTAAAGACCTGAAAGCCGCCACTATCAGTTAAGATAGATCCACTCCAATTCATAAATTTGTGAAGCCCACCAGCTTCTCTTATCAGTTCATGCCCGGGCCGCAAATATAGATGATAAGTATTGCTCAAAATTATTTTTGCCCCTATTTGCTCCAATTCTTCTGGCGTCATGGTCTTTACAGTGGCTTGAGTCCCCACGGGCATAAACACAGGAGTTTTAAAGCTGTTGTGGGGTGTTGTTAAAATGCCCAATCTTGCTGAAGTATTGGTAGATTCCTTTATAACTTCAAATTTCATAGTAATACATCATCCTCTTCTTCGGTCTTTACAACCTTTAATTCTCTGATTAATTCACCATCCATTGATAAAATAGTGATTTCGGCGTCTGCAACTCTAAAGGTTTTGCCCCGTTCAAGTTTCTCTCCGCTTTCTTTAGAGAGTTTTGCAACAACTCCCCCTACAGTGTTGCCTAGATCCTCAGGAATATTTACCTCTAATTTTTTATTAATATCTTTTACAAGGGTGGCAGGATTGACAATATTAATTTCGGTAATAAAATTCCTGGCTGGGTCAAAAAACTTGTTAATAAAAAACAGCACTCCAATGGCTATTACACCTAAAAGTATATCAACCATAGATTTAGACTCAATTATCATTTTACGGGCTATTGCAAATAACAAAACTTCTATGACACTTGAAGGGGTGTTTCTAACAAGCATAACGGCAAGTTCCAAACCAATTACTAAAGTTAAAATATGTCCCAAGAAGGTTTGCATCACTGGATAAGCATCTATTGGAGATGTGTTGTATATAATCTTGAAATAGCCCAAAATATCAACAAAACCTACAATGACGCCTACTGCCAGTAATAAAGCGAGAATCAATTCTAATGCAATAACGATTTTTGCAATTCTAGAAGACAGTTTCATTTATAGACCCCACCTTACATTATTAGCATTGCATCTCCAAAACTAAAAAATCTATATTTTTCATTTATAGCCTCTTTATATGCTTTAAAAACCTTTTCTTTCCCTGCAAAAGCACATACCAGCATTATTAGAGTTGACTTGGGAAGGTGAAAGTTGGTAATAAGGCCGTCTATAGCTTTAAATTTATACCCAGGATATATAAAAATATCAGACCAGCCATTACACGGCCTTATTTTCCCGTTTGCATCTGCCACTGTTTCTAAAGTTCGCGTAGACGTGGTGCCAACAGCAACAACCCTTCCCCCTGATTCTTTGGTTGAATTTATTATGTCTGCAGCTTCCTGACTTATTTCGTAATATTCCGCATGCATTTTATGCTCTTCGATATTTTCCACTGTTACAGGCCTGAAAGTCCCAAGACCTACATGAAGGGTTATATAAACTGTAGATATCCCTTTTGCCTTAATCTTTTCTAAAAGCTCTTTTGTGAAATGAAGCCCTGCCGTGGGGGCTGCTGCTGAACCAGGATTTGTGGCGTATACCGTCTGATATCGATTTTTATCCTGCAATTTTTTCTTAATGTATGGCGGCGTAGGCATCTCACCTAATTCATCTAGGATCTTTTGAAAAGGCTTTTTGTAAAAAAATTTAACAATCCTGCCACCAAAGTCAGTTTTTTCAATTACTTGGGCTATAAGCTTCCCATCCCCAAACTCTATTTCTTCCCCGATGGGGGCTCGGCGGCCAGGTTTAACTAATACTTCCCATGTATCAACCTCAACCGGTTTTAAAAGGACCATTTCAATTCGCCCAAGGGTTTTCTTGCGTCTACCCATTAACCTGGCAGGAATAACTTTAGTGTTATTTAACACCAAACAATCTCCAGGCTTAAGATAATAAATTATGTCTTCAAAACTTCTATGCTCTATCTCTCCACTAGTCTTATCTAAAACCAGCAACCTGGACTTTGATCTGTTTTCAATAGGTTCCTGAGCTATAAGTTCTTCCGGTAAATAAAAATCAAACTCTTTAAGTTTCATAGTTTATTACTTCCTTAGTTTTATTTTATTTACTAAATAATTTCAGCCAAATTTCTAATTTGCGTGTTTTTATAGTAGTGTAGCAAAATGTCTATATAATTATACCCGTTTTCTGCCATGGCTTTAGCTCCCCATTGGCTCATTCCTACACCATGGCCAAAGCCTTTACCTCGAAAGGTGTATGTATCTTCTGATCCCTGTGACTTTAAAACTTTTGATGTTTCAGCAGCTAAAATAAAGGCTTCTTCCCTGGAGAAAATTCTTTGGCCTTGACCTGTAATAATACTTTTGCCTTCCAATTGTATATTCTTCTTAATGTTTTCTCCAGAAACAGTGGCCACTGAAAGTGTATGTTCTCCTAAAATATCAAAATAATTGCTTTTTAACCCAAGTGTATTTCTAATCTGACTTTTTTCTAAAACCAGTTCACCTAAAGTTCCCTTTATGAGTAGTTTTTTTACTCTTCCTCCCTGGCTTCTTTCAGCTATGGATATTTGGCGTATTTCACCTATGTTCTTCGCTGCAGAACCTAATCTATTGTTGATATCTTTTATAGTAAAGGTTGTTTCCCACTGCGAGTGAGGGGAGTTTGCATAAAATATATCGTCAACGGGTTGTAAATATGGCAAATTAGCGCTAAAAACATCTTCACATGCTTCTGTTCGACCACCGCTGTCTGCATGATAGAAAGCCATTATTGGCTCCCCATTGTAAAGAAGGATTTCACCTGCCGTTTCATCTACCGCTTTATTGGTTCTCGAGTTTTCTGCATCATAACCTCCATAAACTTGGTCACCTGTCCCAGCACCAACATCAAAGTCGTATTTTTCCCATTTTGATAGGTTCGCGATTGTGTAAGTCCTGGCAGCTACAGCTTGTGCCTTTAATACCTCTTCATGCCAACTTGGTGAAACTTCCATTGGAACTACACCGTATAAGTACTCTTGAAGACCCAGCTCGTTTACTACCTGTATATTTCCCCCACCGGCTGGTGTCATTTTTAACATCCCACGATATCTTCGCCCCTCAATGGCAATTAGACTTTTAGGAGAAGTGCCTTCAAAAGTTACCTCTTGCTGACCATTAAAGGGAAGAAGAAAACCAGGATTATTTGAATCCCCTTTGATAGCTAAGTATGTATATCTACTTGAGGATTTTTTTTCATCGGCTTTTCTCCACACTGACCAACTTCCATCAAAAAGCAGGTAAGTTTCTACACCGCTGCGTTCCAAATCAGATGCATATTCTAAGGCTCTTTGCTTATTGCTGAAATTATCTCTCGTAGAAGTAAAAGCATCCAAATCTGCAGTATACACTTTTAGTAATTTATCAAAAAAAGTCATTTCTGTAAAGTTTTCTTGTCCATAATTTATCATCACTTTAAAGCCGCTATCTGATGTCAATTGGTATAAACTCTGGGCAGAACTGTCATAATAAAGACCTACTTTAACTTTAGTAGGAATAGGTTCTGCTGATTGGACCGGTATAGGATTTATGATAAGTGCAATAATGCATAAACATAACAAGAAAATCTTTTTCATCTCCGTTCTCCTTCCTTATTTGGAAGCTGGTTTCTCTTTGCCAAGGTGCTCATAAGCTTTTTCTGAAACCACTCTACCCCGTGCCGTTCTAATGATATAACCATTTTGAATCAGGTACGGTTCATATATGTCTTCAATGGTTGAAACGTCTTCATTAAGGGCCGCAGCAATTGAATCTATTCCTACTGGCCCTCCCTGGAATTTATCAATGATTGTGGATAATAATTTCCTGTCGTTTTCATCGAGACCGTGACTGTCAATTTCTAGATTTTTTAAACCTTCTTCTGCAATATCTACAGTTATAATTCCACTTCCTCTAACTTGGGCAAAGTCTCTGATGCGTTTTAGTAATCTATTGGCAAGTCTAGGAGTACCACGGGAGCACATAGCTAAGCGCTTGGCAGCTTCATCCTCAATTTGGACCTTTAAGAGACTTGCTGATCTTTTTAAAATTTTCACCAGATCAGATATGTTATAAAAGTCCAAGCGCAAGTTAACACCAAAGCGATCCCTTAAAGGTGATGTTAACTGTCCTGCTTTTGTAGTGGCTCCCACTAAAGTAAAGGGACTTAAATTTAAGCGCATTGACCTGGCACTAGGGCCTTTTCCAATCATAATATCTAGAGCAAAGTCTTCCATGGCGGGATATAAGATTTCTTCTACACTGGGGTGGAGCCGATGAATCTCATCGATAAACAACAAATCCCTTTCCCCTAAATTGGTAAGTATAGCAGCCAGATCTCCCGCCCGCTCTATGGCCGGCCCTGAAGTTACCCTTATATTTACTCCCAGTTCTCTGGCTATAATATATGCCAGCGTAGTCTTCCCCAGGCCTGGAGGACCAAATAATAAAACGTGATCTAATGCTTCACGTCTCATTAAAGCAGCTTTAATAAAAACCTTTAAGTTTTCTTTCACTTTATCTTGACCTATGTATTCATCAAAGGTTAAGGGTCTGATACTTTTTTCATAATCTAATTCCTCATGATCTTTTACAGCCGGTGAAACAATTCGGTCAATCAATTTTATTCACCCTTTATTTTGACAATTTTTTAAGTGCCGCTTTTACAATTTCTTCTATAGAATCGTCCGCTTTTATTGAAGCTGTGTCTAAAGCCAACTGTATTTCTTTCGGATTGAAACCTAAAGAAATAAGCACTTCTTTGGCTTCAAATATGGAATTATAACTTAATTCATCTGCAATTACAGGTAAATCCTTAATTCGGTCTTTCAGCTCTATAATAATTTTCTGGGCAGTCTTTTTGCCGATACCAGGCACTGCCACAAGGGCATTTACATCTTCAGACAAGATACTTGCTTTTAAATGAGATATATCCATAAGGGATAGAATTGAAAATGCCACTTTTGGCCCAATTCCAGGCACTCTATTTAACATTACAAAGGCTTGCCTTTCCACTTCATCATAAAAACCATAGAGTTCTATGGAATCTTCTCTTAAAACCATTTTTGTATAAAGTCTAACTTTTTGATCCTTTTTGTCTTTTATTTTATTGTAAGTAAACAGGGAAATATTTAGTTTTACTCCCCATCCTCCCACATCAATTACAGCGAAATTAGGCTCTTCTTTAACAAGTTTACCTTCTACATAATCTAACATAACTAACCCTCAACTATCTAAATAAAATTTTTCCAAGTTTATATGAGTTCATATGGCATACAGCTACAGCTAGAGCATCTGCAGCATCATCTGGCCTTGGCAATTCTTTTAAGCGAAAAAAGGCTTTTATCATCTGCTGCACTTGATGTTTATCAGCGCGGCCGTAGCCCACCACCGCCTGCTTAACTTGCAGTGGCGTATATTCAAACACTTCAATATTAGATAAAGCTGCAGCTAATAGTGCAGCTCCCCGTGCTTGGCCTACTGAAATAATGGTTTTTGCGTTTTTATTAAAAAACAATTCTTCTATAGCCACTGCATCAGGATTATATTTTTCCATCAAATCTAAATAACCTTCATGGATTTGTCTAAGCCTCTGAGGTGTTGCAAGACCTGCAGGAGTTTTTATAACTCCATATTCCACAATGCTACAATTGCTGTCTTCTCTAGAAATAATACCATATCCGCTAATGGCTATACCTGGGTCAATCCCCATAATTAACATAAAATCACCCTTAATGTAATTTCTACATTTAAGGGTGATTTTCCTCCTTATATGAAAAACAGCTATTTCGTCAAGCCTTCTCTGATATTTAAAAATTCCTCTTCACTATTTATAGTCAGACCTTTTTCCAAGATCAGCCTATCGTCTTCCCTTAAAGTATCAGCTATAATATCCGTCTGCTCTATTAAAATTGACTTTACACCGGGTATGCCTTGAAAAAGAGCCACATAGCCATCCTGAATGCCGATATAGTAATGATTTTCGCAGATATCATTTATTTGCCTGGTTAAACTTACTTCCTTTGGTGTAAAGTCTGTTATTTCCCAATCTTTTTCCAACTGCTGTAATTCACTTCTGGTGCAGCCAATAAACTTCTCATCAATGGTTTTCTCCTCTGTTATCTCATCACCGCATTTTATGTAATATGTGATATATATTAACCTGGCACCAGCTTCCAGCCTCATCTCAGGGACTTGAGCCACATTTTGCTCTACATTATTCACATCCAAATTCCTTTTTGGTTCCTTTACGGAAAAAATAGTTTTTAAATATCCATAACTAAAACCTACGGCAATGACAATTATGAAAATTGATATATACTTGAAAATATTTTTAGGCATACTTATTCCTCCTTCAATTCTTCGGAAGATTAGTATGCCCATTTCTAACAAATTTATACAGTTTTTCTTTTAATTGCTATTATTCTGGATTATAATTAGTATATACGTTTTGTACATCATCGTGTTCTTCCAGGGCTTCCAGCAGTTTCTCAACTTTCTCACTTTCTGCCTCTGCAACAGAAACAGTTGAATTTGGTATATATGATATCTCAGCAGAAAAAATTTGGATGCCGTTATTTTTTAAAGAGTTCTTTACTGGTTCAAAATTTTCAACAGTGGTAGTAATTTCTATGGCGTCTTCTGATTCTTCCACATCGTCAGCTCCAGAATCAATAGCCAACATCATTATATTGTCAACATCTATATCATCTTTTTTTTCAATTAATATCAAGCCTTTTTTCTCAAACATCCATGCAACACAGCCACTTTCGCCTAGATTGCCACCATATTTGTCAAATAAGTGTCTCATCTCTCCGGCAGTTCGATTTCTGTTGTCTGTTGTAGCATCCACCATTATGGCGACACCGCCAGGGCCGTAACCTTCATAGATTATCTCCTCAATATTGCCCCCACCTAGCTCTCCACTTCCTCTTTTAATTGCTCTCTCTATATTGTCATTAGGCATATTGGCCTGTTTGGCTTTTTCAATTGCATCCCTTAAACGAGAGTTAGTATTGGGATCGGGACCACCTTCACGAACAGCTACAATAATGAGCTTGCTGAACCTGGTATAAATTTTTCCCTTTTGAGCATCCATCTTTGCTTTTTTATGTTTTATATTTGCCCATTTAGAATGTCCTGCCATATAAATTTCCCCCTTAACACTCAAATATAATTACACTGAGCAAATGTTTAAATTATATTATGGACTAAAAGTTTGGAATCTGTGGTAATTGTCGCTTATGTTCACTATTTTTGTGCAGGGCTTTAATTTTAGCCTCTTTCTCTGGAGATGATAAGCGCCCTGTTAAAATGTATTTGTCCAACTCATCATATGTTATTCCCATTTCCTCCTCATCAGTTTGGCCCATCCAAAGTCCTGCTGAAGGCGTTTTTTCAATAATTTTTTGTGGAATGCCAAGATATGCCGCAAGCTCTTTTACTTGACTTTTAACCAGATTTCCAATGGGCCATAAATCTGCACCGCCATCCCCATATTTGGTAAAATACCCCACAGTAAGCTCACTTTTATTTTCTGAACCCACCACAAGGAAATTATTAATGCTTGCATAGTAGTAAAGTGTGATCATCCTAAGGCGTGGCTTAATATTAACTTTTGCCATGAGATTATCGCTTTGCTCCACTGTTTTTAAAAATTCATCATAAATTCTATCGAGTACTACAGTATGATATTTTATATTAAATTTGTCAGCAACTAAACGGGCGTCTTTTTCATCTTCTTCGTCGCTATAACAAGGCATGATAAGGCCAAGGACATTTTCTTTAAAGGCCTTTTTACATAAGACACTAACTACTGCTGAATCGACTCCTCCGCTCATACCAAATACAGCACCATCTGCTCCTGCCTGCTGGGCATATTCTTGTAGCCACGAAACTATTGAATTGCACAATTTATTCATGTCCAAGTTAAAGCACTCCTTGAAAATACTAATTTCCTTTAGTTTGAATTTCCTTCACAATAAAATCTTCTCCAATTAGTTTTATATTAGCATTGCCTGAAGTTGTGTCCATGACAAACTGCTGAAAATCAATCTTATAATTTACGGGAATGAGTATCTTCATATTTACATCTTCAGCGTAATTGATATCTTTTATAATAATATCTCTTTGATTTAATTCCCATTGTAGCTTTCCCAACATATTGTAATCTGTAGTTACTTGATATATATAGCTTTTGATTTTCTTTATGATACTTGAGTTTTTAAGCCCTAAAGAAGCACTTTCGCTATAAGCTCTAATTAACCCACTAGCACCTAATTTAATACCTCCAAAATAACGGGTAACTACTATTAGTACATTCTTTACGTCTTTTGATTTAATAACTTCTAACACCGGTTTGCCAGCTGTGCCTGAAGGTTCCCCATCATCGCTAAATTTTTGGATTTCATGGTTTAGACCTATTGAATAAGCGTAAACATTATGGGTTGCATCCCAGTATTTCTTGCGAAACTTTTCTATATAGTCGTTTGCCTCTTTATCATCCTTTATAGGTACAACATTTGAAATAAATTTGGACTTTTTCACCACATAAAGGCTCTCAGAAGGTTTGGTTACAGTTAAATATTGATTGCACATTGCATATACCTCTTTCAAGTTTTACGACAACAAAAACTGATTCCAAGACTAATTATAACATAAAAGCTACCTTTGGACTATACTGCATAAAATAATCAAAGGT
>JAMNZY010000004.1 GCA_023622055.1 Bacillota bacterium | reverse complement strand
TGAAAGGTCATTGCAGGTTTTCTGCATGTTTGTAAGTTGGTCTAATAGAGTCTGTTCAATTTCACACATGTTTTTTAATTTGTTTGCATTGCTGTATTGAAGGTTAGAGAGTTCAGACAGTTGAGATAAATTGCTTTGAGTTTTACTTGTTACTTGATTTAAAACCTGGTTGAAAGAACTAATACTTTGTTGTACCTGTTGAAGTTGTTGCATAAGTTGCATTACAAATTAGGTAATTACCTTAATAGTATGTTTTGCAAAAAAAATATAATTAAGCTGGTAAAAAAAGAAAAACGCGTAAGCTCTGGCTTACGCTTTTTAACTTGCGGTATTTGCTTCTGCAAGCCTTTTATACAGACTTGCTTTTTTACGCGCAGCAGTGTTTTTGTGGATGACACCTTTGGATGCAGCTTTATCGATCATCTTTATGGCATATCTTAAAGTGGCTTGGATATTATCTTGATCAGCTGCATTTAAGGCTTCCAAAAATCTCTTAACTGAATATCTTATCTGGGATTTGACTTTATTATTCCGAAGCGTCCGCTTCTTTTGCTGGCGTACGCGTTTCCTCGCCGATGCTGTATTTGCCAAAATTCGTTCACCCCCTAAAAAATGCTAGGGATATTTTATCACTTCGCGGGTTAAAATGCAAGGGAAGACATTAACATTGATAAAAATGATATAAAATTGCAGGCTGTATATTATAAATTATTAGCGGTTAATATAATAAATGAAAAAAATATGGAGGTGCAGTTTATGATAGGAATGATAATAAGGTTTATAGTTTCAGCTTTAGTGTTAATGTTGGTTAGTTTTATTCTCCCAGGCTTTGAGATAGCAGGCTTTACAGGAGCATTAATTGCCGCCATAGTTATAGCCATATTAGGATTTATAGTTGAAAGTCTGCTGGGTGAAAATATCTCACCACAAAGTAGAGGTATAGTTGGCTTTATTACTGCGGCGGCTGTTATATATTTTGCTCAGTTTTTAGTTCCCGCTATGAACGTAACTTGGTGGGGAGCGTTACTTGCTTCGTTGGTAATTGGTGTAATAGACGCCTTTGTGCCAACTGAACTTCGATAAGGAGGCGATGGATCATAAACATACGCACTGACCTTGCCTTAGAAGCAAGAGAGCTTGTTGGAGAAGAAGAAGTTCCAGGAGTAATATTTGAAACAGAAAAGTCAGAGCAAATGACAATAAGTAGGGTCAGAATAAAAGATGAGCAAGGGGCAAAGGCAATGGGCAAGCCTATAGGTTACTATGTGACCTTAGAAGTGCCCAGACTTAAAGAAAAAGATCCGGATCTTACTGAAGAGGTCAGTAAGAATTTAGCCGATGAACTGGAAAGAATGGTTGAAATACCTAGAGATGCAACGGTGCTGGTAGTAGGCCTTGGAAATTGGAATGTTACTCCTGACTCTCTAGGACCAAAAGTAATAGAAAAACTAATTGTTACAAGACATTTGATTCAACATATGCCGGGACAGTTTAATACAAAAAAAGGCATCAGGCCAGTTTGTGCACTGGCACCAGGAGTCTTGGGGATAACTGGCATAGAGACTGGCGATATTATCCGAGGTATAGTTGAAAAGGTCAAACCTCACATGATTATTGCCATTGACGCGTTAGCATCTAGAAGCATGGAGCGAATAAGCACAACAATACAAATTGCCGATACAGGGGTATACCCCGGCTCCGGTGTGGGCAATAAGCGTATGGGCATAACCCGTGAAACCATGGGAGTGCCCGTAATTGCCATAGGAATTCCCACAGTTGTGGATGCAGCTACTATGGCCAATGACACTTTGGATATGCTCATAGGTCAGTTTACAAGGCAAGCTACCCCCGGCAGCGATTTTTACAAACTCCTAGAGGAATTGGACAAAGATGAAAAACACAAATTAATTCGCGAAGTAATGAGGCCTTTTGTGGGAGAATTGGTAGTTACACCTAAAGAGATCGATGCTTTAATAGACAATGCTGCCAAAACCTTAGCTGGCGGTTTAAATTTAGCTCTTCACCCGGGAATAGAATACCATGAAGTAAGCACTTTTCTACAATAAATGAGGTAATTTTCACCTCATTTTTTAGTAATAAAAATAAAAAGTTTCATATTATATATTGTTGTAATAGTTCTAATCATAAGTCTCTTAGCATTTTCAGTTAGAAATTATTATAAAAACCGCAAAGCCGTTGCAGCAATAGCAGATTTACAAACAAAGGACCGACAAAGCCTGATACATAAAATTGACAGCAATATGTTTGAAAAAGTGCTATGTTTAGGATTACCTGCACTGGGTAGTATAAATAAAGAGGAAAAAGTATCCTTTGATTACAAAAAGGCAATTGGGAATTTTTCCAGGATAATTATTAATGTAGATATATTAGATCCTGAAACTTACTTTTTTATGCCCTTGCCCTTGATAAGCTTAATAAATACTGAAACGGCAATGACACCAGGAGTAGAGCTGCCTCAAAACCCTCCAATTTATGAAAATGAGCATGAACCTTCGGAAAATATGCTGCCACCTGAGATAGAAGAGCTTGAAAATACGGAAATTGAAAAACTTGACAATATATCAGATGAGCCACTGGTGCTCATATATCACACTCATACCACAGAAGGCTACATGCCATCGGAAAAATACAATTATACA
>JAMNZY010000116.1 GCA_023622055.1 Bacillota bacterium | reverse complement strand
ACTTTTGCTAAAAGCATTTACATCCCTACTCCCTAATAATTTTAAGGCCAAAATCTCTAATTAAATCTTGTGCCAGGGGAGTTATCAAGGCACTCTTGGGTACGCTGATTTCCTGTCCTTCCTTTAAATATGGCACTAGATCATTTCGGGTAATGGGATTTTTATCTACTCTAACGGCACATGTGCAAGAGGTCTCAGTATCTTCAGCTGTCTTTTTTCCAAATATGACTTTTTCCACCATATCACCTAGGGTATCTGCATTGCATAATTGTACACCAAAATCTTCCAGTGTAGAAAGATTCTTTGCAAAAGCACTTTTAAGATGGTCATTTGTCCAAACAAAGCCTAATTTACTCCAATCCGGCCCCTCCACATCTGCCGCATCTTTTGCTGCTATAACGGGAATCCCCAGCATAAGTGCATCTATTATCAACTCTGCCCCGTATGAGTCAAGTATTAAATTTGCAACCTTTGCCGCTGTATTTCTAGAAAGCACTGCCACAATAACTCCTGTGTACTCTTTAAGATTTTGTATTCTCTCACTGCCTTCAATATAAATCCTGCCGGCTTTTAATCTTTCTTTTATTTTTTTGGCACAGTGAATTTTTGAAGCGGCTGCAGACAGCATCACATCCACATTGACTTGGTTTTTTCCAATAGTTTCTTCCAACTCTTTTAAGGCAGTTTCTGCTCCTATGGTTCCCCCAGTTATAATCACTAAGAGTCTGCCTTTCATTATCCTCCTTATGGTTTCTTCCACCAAGGCTTTCAGCTTTTCTTCAAAAGGTCTACTGTCCATTAATATCCCCCTTTCCTGCATGAGAGTGCTATACCCAGGGGTGTAACTACGATACAGTGTTTAGGAACATAAACCTGTATCCCGGTTATTTGCTCCACTACATCTTTTAAACCTTCAAAGCTGCTTGTGCCGCCTATCAAGCAGATTTTTTCTACATCATGTCCCTTTATGTGTCTATGTATTATAGTGGCCACTTTTTCCATCACAGGCTTTACTATAGGCAGAAGTTCCTTTTGATTGGCCCTGTCTAGTTTCAACTCTTCTGCCCTGTCAAAATCTAAGCCGTAATTTCCGGCAATGACTAAAGTAAAGTGGACTCCCCCTGTAGGTTCATCGGCAGTGTATATGACTTGACCGGATTTTATTATGGATATACCTGTAGTGCCGCCACCAATATCCACTATGGCCTGTTCTTCCATGCCTAAGACTTTTGCAGCTGCCACAGGTTCCTCAAATACATCTAGCACTTCAAGGCCTGCTGACTCCACCACATACTTTGTGGCACGAAAATCCCCAACTCCTGTGCCAGGAGGGACTGCACAGGCTCCATATTTTAAATCTGTCCCGAGCTCCTGCTCAAGTTCCTGGACCATTTTTTCCACAATATTCCTGGCCCTGACAAAATCAACTACTATGCCGTCTCTCACCACTTCCGCTCTTTCAATTTTCCCGGCCACAGGATTATCCTCATCGTCAACTACTGCCACCACCACATTGGCAGTGCCCAAATCCACTCCAACCCGATAATTGCCAGAGCCAAGATTTATATTGCCGTTTATGCAATTCCAAAAGGCTTCACACAATTTTTCTCCAACTTTAGTTTCACAAAGCTGCAAGGGTCTTCCCCCTTAACTTATTAGAAATACTTTATCGCCGTTTTTTATGCCTGCAGCATTGGCCTCATCGGTGTCTACGTGCATTTCTAAGACAAAATTTGGAGATACCCTAACAAGAACTTTATCGAAAATAACCCGGCGCTTACCGCAAGTCTCCACTTGAACAAGCTGATTATTTTTTATGTTCCACTCCTTTGCCACATCCTCTGGCATGTGGATGTGTCTCAAGGCACATATAACCCCTTGTTCAATCCTAACTGCCCCCATGGGCCCCACCAACACACAGCCAGGAGTACCTTCTATATTCCCTGATTCTCTTACAGGAGCATCAATGCCTAATGTATATCCGTCAGTTTTAGAAATCTCCACTTGAGTATCTTTCCTTACAGGTCCCAAAACCCTCACATTTTGTATAACTCCTTTGGGACCTATAACCATAACGGTCTCCTTGGCGGCAAATTCTCCCGGCTGCATTAAGTCCCGGATGGGTGTGAGAGTATAGTCTTTTCCAAAGAGAATTTCGAGATGTTCTTTTGATAAATGAACATGTCTTGCGGAAACATTAACTGTTATAGCAAGTTTTCCCCGTTCACTTTTTTCCAGCTCTGAAAGGGCAGCGTACACGATTTTTTTTACCAGTTCTTTGCTTATAGCCATAAACTCATTCCACCTTAATTTTCTTCTCTATAGTGAATGCAGTTTACGCGAGGTTCACCCTTTTTCCTTGGACATTTGGGATCTTTACACAAATTACAGGTGTATTTTTCCTCAACACTTTCTCCCTTTTCTATGGGCTCTTCCTCTTCCTCGCGCTGCCCGCCATCTGCCCTGCTTTTATCATCTTCTATTTTCTCTTCATCTTCTTTTCCCCTCATCTTTTTATCATCAAAGGATTTCTCTGACTTCATTAGCATATCTATATCATCATGAGGCCTTGGAATAACATGGACAGCCACCACTTTTCCAATTTTGGACACCGATGCTTCAGCGGCACTCATGGCTGCCTTTACACTGCCCACATCTCCCACCACTTTCACGGTGGCAAGGCCGCTGCCTCGTGCCAATTCATAGCCAATCAGCTCCACATTTGCCGCCTTTACTGCCGTATCAGCAGCTTCTACAGCGCTTGTCAAACCATAGGTTTCGATAATCCCCAGGGCTTTTTTGCCTTTCACTCTCTCCCTCCTCAAAACCACTTAAGTGGCATGTTTTTAGCCAGCCTGGCGGCATTAGTTCCCACTACTCGGTAGTTTTCCATAGTGTCGGCCCCTGCCATAACCTTCATTATGGGGCTCCCCATGGGCATACGGCTGTGCTGCAAGAGGCATGTTCCATCAGACATGAGGCCAATGCCTATTCCAAGCTGGGAATCCTCTGCTGCCTGTTTTGCCAAGAACTCAGCATTTCCCTGGATCTCCTTTTCTTCCCAGGGAACCCCCTCTTCTTCCAAGCCTTCTCGCAGCTTTTTTAAAGGGATTTGGACCATATTGCTATTTTCACAATATATGAGAATTGTTGGTTTCACATCATATCTTCCCACTTTATATCACCTGTCCAACACTAGACCTGTTGCTACCGCATTTCTGGGGCCTTCTTTTCCTCGAATATTACCCCGCCCTGCCACAACACCGTAATTGGCCAGGGCATCGGAAATCATTTCAGGTATCTCAAAATCTAAAGCAGATCCTCCCAGTAATACCACAAAATCCAAAAGCCTTATATTCCCTGCTGGAGCAACCTGTTTCAAAGCTCGCATGGCATTTGTGACAAAAACTTTTCTCTTTGCATCTCGCCTTACTGCCCTTATCTTCTCCAATTTTAAATTTCCAGGCAGTGGAACCATTCCATCTTCTTTTAAAATCACTACTCTGGCAAATAATTGAGGGTCTAGGGGGCTGTCAAAAAATTTCACTGTTTCATCTTCCAATCTAATGGAAAACATGCTCTCTACCTTTGCCAAAGGGTTGCACTTTAAATCTTCCAGCAGCACTTTGTCCGATATACCCAGCTCTGCCCCCATCAACATATTCACCATATCACCGGCACCGGCCATGTGAACTGTCTTTACTTTCCCATCGGCTGTCAAATATGCAGCGTCAACAGAGCCGCCTCCCAAGTCCAAAACCGCCAGGGGTTTTGCGGTCCCGGGAGTTGTCAAAGCACCATTAATTGCCATATTGGCCTCAACTCCTGCAATGTGGACGGGAACTGACAGTTCTTCTTCGATTTTCTGAGCTACTTTTTCCATAGGGAGCCGGGAGCTCTTGACCATGGCTGCCATTCCCACTGCATCTTCTGCAAAAAATTCATTGGCAAGACCGCCTTTTACTTTTTGCTGCACTAATGTATCTACAGCCAATATATCCTGAATCTTTATAGAATCAGGTTTTTGACCTGTTAAATCCGCCATGGTGGAGCGAATTTTAGCCAGCAGTCCTCCCACATTGGTGCCGGATGTTCCCTGGGCATCTAGAAGTGGATATATCCGTTCCAGCTCCTCCATTACCCTTTTTGCACCTTCATCTAAGTCAACGGTAGTCTTGCCCTTTTCTCCAAAAAGGACTAAACTTCCTGCCGGTATTCTCCTCTCTTGCACATCCCCTGCAGGAGTCCTTATAACCACCGCGGACCGATTGCCAATTAATGCCCTTGCCACAGGAACTATGTTTTTTGTTTCCTCAGGGGATAGGTTAAAGACCGTAGCTATTCCATATGGATTTGAAAGGGTTTTTATAGTATAGCCTTGTTCTGCAACTTCAACTGCTGCCAGCATATCCAAGGGTACTTTGTCAATGTAAGCCACTTCATCAACTATGGGTATCTTCTTTTTTAATCTATTAGATATGAGCACTCCATCATCTTTTTGGACTACTGCTCCTTCTACCTGAACCCCTTTGCTTACAGCGCCATTTATGATAGCCGCCGCATCTTCAAAGTCTACATTTTTAGGTACAATTACTATGACCTTTTCACCGGGCTTTACTTTATCTAGGTGGAAAATGAGGGTAGTTTTCCCTACCCCCAACCCTCTTCCACCCGGTGTAGATGGATTGTGTCCGATCATTGTAGACTCTGTTATGATGGTCTCTGTTATGGTTTCCATGGCCATATCAGAAATAACAGGAGTGGCCTCATTTATCCTGATAAGGTCCAATTTTTTTATATCAATACCGGCTTTTTTTAAAGCATTATCTAAAGCAAGCTTAACTCCCGTAATATTTGATGTGGTTCCCTTTACTCCAGTAGTCGAAGCGATGCCACTGGAAATAAAGACGGTTTTGTCTCCTGATACTTCAGCTAGGGCAACTTCTACCGTGTTATTCCCGATATCTACACCTGCTACCAGCATTTTACCCCTCCGTTATTCCATACCTTTTAGTAAGCGCCTGCGTTCATAAACATCAGCGGCTTCTCTCACGTGATTTGCGCAAAGGGGTGCATTGTATTTGTTTTCCAACTCATCGGCTATTGACAAAAGCTCCTCCTTTGACGATCTGTAAGGCCTTAAGGCAGTGTATATCTCCAAGATCCTCTCATCGGGAACTTTTGTGAGTTCAGCAGCTCTTCTAAAGTTTTGAGCCAACTGCCGTCGACCTACTTGTTCTGCAATTTCTGCCTGAAGCAAAAGTGTCTTGTCCGTTATCCTCAAGTCTTCAGGCTTTATATTGCCCTTCATGACTTCTTCTAAAGTTATATCATCTAAACTCTGGCCTCTTGCAGTCTTAACTAAATCCGTTCTGTTTTTCCCAAGGGGATAATCCTTTTTCACATCCAGTTTGCAGCCCTTATTCTCAGAAGGGGCCTCTGTACAGCACCCCTTGGCAGCTTCAGTTTTCCCCATACTTGCCAAAACCTGACGAACCATTTCTTCTAACTTCTTTTCATCTATCATCCTGAACACCTCCCTAATTGAAAGCAAAGTCAAGCTCTACAGGCTTAACACCTGTTTTTACATACTTGGTCTCAAAATTGTGCATGACTGCCGCCTTTGCCTGGTACTTGGGCCGTGCCATCTGATCATTGACAACGGGAACGGGTTCAGGTGATTCACCTTTTGCATACTTGGCTGCATTTTTCCCAATCATTCTGTAAGTATCTAGGGTCATCACCGGGCACTGGGGGAATAACTCTAAATTGTTAAGGGGCTGCAAGTCCTTGTGGTGAATAACTGTGGTGCCCCGGGATTGGATTCCTATTCCAACACCGGAACCTGACAGCTTTGCTGCAGTGTGGGCTATAAAAGCCACGTCTGCAGTGTGATTTACTCTTATGATTCTAAACTGCAATCCTTCTTCGGAAATTCCTGCAACTACTTCCCGCAATATATCCCTTAAGGGGACTCCCACTATATTTTCTTGGAAATGACGACCGAAAGCTGGAGAAAGGCCAACTACCACCTCATCTTCCACAGTCCCTTGCTTGGCAGGGCCAATCTCTGTCAATTGGATTTGGGATGGTTTAACGGTTTTCCTCTCCGTTATTCCTTCACTATTGAGCTGTCTCAGTACTTCATTAACTACTTTATCCACCAAAGCTTCAGTGTTTATCATATTCAGTTCCCCCCTTCTTTTGTCTCAAAGTCCTCGGGTTTTAAGGCATTGGGAATATTCTTTATTTCATTCCACCGTTCTTCAGATAAGCGATATCCGGTGCCAGGACCTTGGTAATCGTTGGGGTTGTTAACTGCCGAATCAATATTGAAGTTCTCATCTAAAACTGCCGATGTATGTAAGTAGTCCCCTGCAATTCTCTGTTTTAACATATTGAGGATATTTTCAGCTACATCTTCAAAACCGCTCTCTGCCAAAGCTTTAATCACATCAAGACTTGTTACGCCCCGTTCCATCATTTCCGTTGCAGCTTTCAAGTCCTGATTTACGTCTCTAGGAGGCATGTCTTTGGAACCGTGAGCAATTGTAGCTGCTTCCACTTCTTCATCGGTAATTGGGGGAAGACCTAGTTTGTCAAATACAGCCTGTAGGGCTCTTGCAGCTTTGTTTCTGACAGCCAAAACTTCTTCTTCAGATACAGGTCTTAAACCTCCATCTATCATCAAATCTCGCTGAAGTACCATATAATCGTCTACATCTTCAATATCTACGTTGGAACCTGCAAACATATTGTCATAGTTGGGCACTGCACTGTAACCTGAGGCAATAAAGTCAGTGCCAGGCATCATGAGCAGCAATAGCCTTGCAGTCCTTCTTATATCAGAGTGGGAGAATGTCTGATCATTGCCTGATGCCACCTCTAAGTCCAGCATCATAGTTATCAGGTTTTCCCCTGCTACAACTCTGATGCCACTGGGAACAGCTCCAGGAACACCTATACAGCTTATAGAGCCGTTTTGTAAGCCTTGAACACCTGCACCTTTGGTAAGCATGATGCAGCGTGCTTCCAGGTATAGCATGGACTTGCCTTCTGCAAAGCCCATTTGAACTTCTGAACCGGTACCTGAAGTAAATCTCATCTTAATTCCCCGGGATGCATAGGCCGATGCCAAAAAGGCTTTTGACCAGGGCGTATCATCCCCGTCTACAAATACTCTCTCAGTGCCGTATACGGAAATGGTCTCTGCATAGGAAGTAAGGCCCCGCATCCCAAGGCTCAATTCAAAGGACTCTTCCATGGCACATTGGGTAAGTACTCCGCCTCTGCCTGTCTGAGAACCTACCAAAAGGGCCAGAGCATTAAAAGGTGCATATCTTGTAATACCTACAGTTGTCTCCTGTTCATCAAATCCCCTGATGGCTGCTTCCGCAGCGTCTGCAGCTATTTGAACGGGATTGTCCCTGACATTTGTTACGTGGCATTGGTTGGCAGGCCGCTTGCGAGCTCTGACCTTTTGAATTGCCATCATTATCTCAACTACGTTCATTTCATTGATAACTTCCGTTATCTTGGCAGGAGTGAGGCCTTGGGCAATTCTCACAACTTTTTCTCTTGGCACATTTATGTCAACCAGCATTTTTGCAATCTCTATGGAGTCCATAGCCATGGCTTCTTCAGCTACATCTAAATCTATGGCATAATCTGCTATGAACTGATCAATCATGTCAAAGTCCTCGCGGCGTTTGCCGTCCATTTCAACTATTTTGCCATTTTCTATTTTTATGCTGGGCTTGGGATCATTGGGACTGTTAATGGCAATCAATCCAACTTCAGGCCATTCAGCTACAAATCCATCCAAATTTACTGGCCTTTCAGCCAATACTTTAAATCTTTTCGATTTAAATGCCGTAGACTTCAATTTAAGAACCTCCTTCCAACAGGTTTATTAAATATACGGAGTAGTTGTAGACAGAGGTTCGGAACCCATAGCCCACAACAGCTGCTTACCTACTTCTCTGGCAGATATGATAGCTTGACGTACAGCACCGGAATCTCCTGAAATGGCTAAAATGGCCTCATTGGAAAAACTAGTGCCATTTGCCGGACTGGAGTAGGCCAGTATATCAACTTCTGCAGCTTTTACGGCAGTATCGGCGCATATTACACCAATGGCAGCAGGTGCACCTACTATGAGACCGAAGGCCTTGCCTATAGGTGCTCCAAAAGCTTTTTCTAAAGCAATGCTGGCTCTGGCAGTATACTGAAATTCCAGATGGCCTGCTTCATTTCCATATACATCGCCAAAGGTGCGGTAAAGCTCTTTCAGGGTAACTTCAACTGCTCTCCGAGCGTCGGAAACATCCTCGGCTCCAAAGATAATCAGTGAGCCATGGCCTGCGCCACCCTTTGTATCCCTTGGCAATTCGATGGTGACAATTTCGGTGTTTGTGGCTTTTACCGCCTCGTCAGCAGCCATTATCTGTGGTCCTGCTCCTGTCCTTGCGCCCACAATTCCTATTGACCTAAATTTCTTGTCTATACCCATTTTTTCGTGAAGGGCCTGATCCACATTAGCAATAACCAGGCCAATGGTATCCCCTTCACTTAGACCCACAAATTCAGTCATCCCCGGATTGATACAAGTTTTTGGCTCTGCCGCCTTTTCCTTTACCTCACTATTGATTTTCTCCATAACGTCACTGACAATTTTTTGCACCAGTTTGTCTTCCACCAAAGTCACCTCCTAGCTTTCCTTTATTCCATATTGGGTAAAATTTTTTCCACATCAGTATGAGGACGTGGAATTACGTGGACAGAAACAACCTGGCCTACTTTGCCGGCAGCTGCTGCACCAGCATCTGTAGCTGCTTTAGTTGCTCCTACATCACCGCGAACCATGACAGTTACCAAACCAGACCCAATTTTTTCATAACCTATCAGCTTTACATTTGCTGCTTTAACCATTGCATCAGCAGCTTCGATAGCAGGTACCAGTCCCTTTGTTTCCACCATTCCTAAAGCTTCTCCACCCATATATTCCCCTCCTAAAAAGTTTTTTGGTTTGCTCTATATATTCTATATAGGGAAAATTTAGCCTCTATAATATTTTGTAAAAAATCTGTATTTTAAATAAAAATCCCTCCCAAACTCAATGGACGAGTTGGGAGGGAATTAGTAATTTTCTGCCTCTTTCTGGACTTGTTTTACTTTTATTGGTTATTGTGAATTTTCTTATATTGAGAGGGCGACATACCCACATTCTTTTTAAATACCTTACTGAAATAATTGGGGTCTGAATAGCCGGTTTTCTTCGCCACCTCTGCTATGGAAATTATGGGGTTTGCCAAAAGTATCTTTGCATTTTCAATCCTTATTTTTGTGATATACTCCACATAGGTACAGCCGGCTACTTTCTTAAACAACCGACTAAAGTAATCTGGGCTTATGTAAATTTCCTTAGCCAGCTTTGCCAGCTTAATGTCTTCATTGTAATTTTCCTCAATGTACTTCATGGCTTGCCTTATAATATCATCTGTGTCAAAGTTGTTTATCTTTGAAAAAACTTCCTCCAAAAAGCCCTCACAGCAACTTTTTAAAGCGGCATAAGTCTGACACCTGGTTAATTTCTGCAAATAGTTAGAGTAAATATAGCCATTTTCCGGTTCTATCAAGCCCACCTGCCGGGCAGTCCTCCACACCATCACCATCATTTCAGAAATTCGAACTTGACAATCGATGAGGGAACCTTTGCATATGACGAAAATATCCTGAAGAATTTGATACATAACAGCTAAGGCCTCTTTAAAATTGCCCATTTTCACATATTCCAGCAGAGTGTTTTCTTTATCCAGCTTGTATTCACTAACATGGCCTAAAAAGTCCAGCACCATATCAGCTGTAAGGTCTGACGGGTTTCAGCAAATACTCTACCGCACCGATTTGCAGGGCCTTTTTCACATATTCAAACTCATCATATGCCGTAATAAATATGGATTTGCATTTGGGACAGCTCTTTTTGATTTCAGCACTGGCTGTGATCCCATCCTTTCCCGGCATTTTTACGTCAATTAGCAGTATATCAGGCTTTAGTTTTTCCGATTGCTCCACTGCCTCTATGCCATTTCTGGCCTCTCCCACTACCTTTAAAGGTAAATCAGAACTTTCAATTATAGATGCTAAAACTTGTCTTTCCAAAAGTTCATCATCGCAGATTAAAACAGTATATTCCATCATTCTTCACTCCAAGATGTAGATAAATCTTTAAATGTCTTAGGAAACCTCAGCCTTGTAACAGAACCCTTTCCAAGTTCACTGGCCACTTCCAGACCATATTTGTGGCCAAAGTACCGCTTTATTCGAATATCCACATTGGGTATTCCTATCCCCGTTACATGCCCTTTGCCAGTTCTGGTAAATTCATTTAGTTCTTTTAGGGTCTTCCTGTCCATTCCCACACCGTTGTCCTTGATTTCAATTATTACAATTCCATCTTCTTCATATGCCCTGATTTTCAGCTCCCAATTATCTTCTTTTTGCTCCAAGCCGTGGATTATGGCATTTTCCACCAGGGGTTGCAGTGTCATGACTGGGATTAAAATATCCTGAAGATTTGCTGGCACATCAATGGATGTCTTTAATAGATCCTGGTATCTGGCTTTTTGAATGTGCAGATAGTGCTGTATATAAGCTATTTCTTCTTTTAAAGTGACGAATTGTTCTAAGTTTCTGAGAGAATACCTCAAGAGACTTGCCAGGGAATATATGATCTCTCCCGTCCGCTTTGCATTTTCAAGATAAGAAAGCCTGGCAGCAGTGTTTAATGTGTTAAACAGGAAATGAGGATTCATCTGGGCTTGCAATACTTTTAATTCCAGGGAATGAAGGGTGTTTTCTAGCTGCATCCGAAGTCGCTCTTCCTCTAGAAGCCTTTGCTGCATGAGATTGTTTATCCCCAATTCCACTATGTAATTGGAGAAAATATTTAACATCTCTGTAGCGGCGATTAACCTTTCTCTGGTGAATACCTTTACTTCTAAAAAACTCTGGACATATTCGTCCTCATCTAAGCCGAACTTTTTAGCTCTTTGCCTGGCCTTCCTTATGTCCTCTGCCTCAGGTGGCTCAAGAAAAACCTGGCCGCACAATATATAGCCGTAGCACTTGCCTTCAACTACAATGGGAGCTGCCAAATCCATCAGCCCACAATGACATGGGAAAATTACCGGCTTCCCCTGTTCCATGGATACTCGGCCGTGTTCTTCATCTGAAGCGTAGCACAGCTTTTTTCCGATTTCCGTAGATCGCACCATGTGACAGTGTCTTGTAAAATTAGTTGGTTCTGTGACGTTCTTCCCCGTCAAGTCACAGGGTATGGCTGCCAAATCTGTGGCTTCTGTAAACTTTGCCAGCATCTCCCTGAGTTTCACTTTATCGATGACATCTGTCAACTTGTAATCAGTCAGTTCAACCCCCTC
>JAMNZY010000172.1 GCA_023622055.1 Bacillota bacterium | reverse complement strand
GCCAGTGCCGAAAATTTCTTGCGGTGGGATACCATAAAAATAATAATATTAGGTCTTCTTGCCTTCAGTGTAGGAACGGCTGCAGGAGTCATTTTTGGAAAAATCATGTATGTGTTGTCAAAAGGTAAAGTAAACCCCCTCATCGGTTCTGCCGGTGTCTCAGCAGTGCCAATGGCAGCTAGAGTGTCTCAAGTTGTAGCTCAGGAAGAAAGGCCTGGAAACTTTATTCTCATGCATGCCATGGGGCCTAATGTAGCAGGAGTCATAGGCTCTGCTATTGCTGCTGGTATGCTGTTGTCACGATTCGGCGGTTAATATAATATTTTTAAGTTACTACCATATTCGGAAAGGAGAATAGAATTGCAGCAGAGAAGAGTTGGAATAACAGATACGATTTTGAGAGATGCTCATCAATCTCTAATAGCTACTCGAATGAAAACAGATGAGATGCTACCAATTGCTGAAATGCTGGACCAGGTAGGTTACCACTCTCTAGAAATGTGGGGTGGTGCCACCTTTGACAGCTGCATCCGTTTTCTAAATGAAGACCCATGGGAAAGACTTAGAAAAATTAAGGCAAAAGTTAAAAATACCCCGTTGCAGATGCTGCTGAGAGGTCAAAACCTACTGGGATACCACCACTATGCAGATGATGTAGTAGAAATGTTTGTAAAAAAATCAGTAGAAAATGGTATAGACATTATTCGAATTTTTGATGCTCTTAATGACATTAGAAATTTAAAAAAAGCTATAGAAGTAACAAAAGAAACTGGTGCCCATGCGCAGGGAACAGTGGTGTACACTATAAGCCCTGTCCATAACATAGACTACTATGTTGATTTAGCTAAGCAGTTAGAAGAAATGGGTATCGATTCCCTTTGCATAAAAGACATGGCAGGACTGTTGTCTCCATATGATGCCTATGAACTGGTTTCTCGTTTAAAGAAAGAAATCAAGGTGCCCATACAGCTCCACAGCCACTATACCAGTGGTATGGCTTCAATGACTTATCTAAAGGCCATTGAAGCAGGGGTAGATGTTGTTGATACTGCTTTGTCTCCGTTTGCATTAGGCACATCACAGCCTCCAACAGAAACAATGGTGGCCGTATTAAAGAACACTCCTTATGATACTAAGCTGGACTTGGAACTTCTTTCAGAGATATCTGAACACTTCAAAAAAGTAAGAGGCAACTATAAAATTGACAGCGTAATAACAATGGTTGACACTATGGTGCTCAACTATCAGATACCAGGTGGAATGCTTTCCAACCTTACGAGTCAATTAAAACAACAAAATGCCCTTGACAAACTTCCCGAAGTATTAAAGGAAGTGCCAAAGGTGAGGGAAGATTTGGGATATCCGCCTCTGGTTACTCCTACTAGTCAGATAGTTGGCACACAAGCAGTAGTTAATGTGCTAACCGGCGAGAGATATAAAATGGTAATAAATGAAGTGAAAAATTATGTAAGAGGTCAATATGGAAAACCACCTGTGCCAATTAAAGAAGAAATAAAACAAAAAATCATTGGTGACGAAGAAGTTATAACTTGTCGCCCTGCAGATTTAATCGAACCTGAGCTGGAAAAATACGCTAAAGAAATATCCTATTACATTGAGCAAGAGGAGGACATTTTAACATATGCCCTCTTCCCACAAATAGCTTTAAAGTTCTTCAAAGAGCGGCAAGCAAAAAAATATAAGGTAGACAGCGAGTTAGTAAGCAAAGACAAATTTGATGTATATCCAGCTTAATAATGTATTGTAAATGATTTTGTCATATAGCCCATAAGAATACCCTTGTTTAAGGGTATTCTTTTTATATTTCTCAAATACAACCGGTAATGGTTAACTTTACATAAAGGACTTTTTTATTATAAGTTGAATAATAAAACCATATTATAAGCTTCATAAGAAAAACATCAGATTATGGGGAAGTGTATTTAATGTACTTGTGTAAAGGGGAAAAAACTAACTTACGACCAATAAAACCATCTGACTTTGACAAAATAATATCCTGGCAAAAAAACAAACATTTAAAACAATACATAGGAGACAAGCTGCC
>JAMNZY010000149.1 GCA_023622055.1 Bacillota bacterium | reverse complement strand
TTTTACAATAACCTACTATACTGTCTGGAGACCACTTTTTCTCACCCAACATTTTCTCCTCAGCAAACTTAATAAACTCATTAACATATGGGAGCTTAAGATTAGCACCACAATTTTTACGCCTCTTTTCATATATAGCCTGGCCTGCTTCAGGGAAATACGCTTGGTAAGTGGACAAATCAGATTTTAACTGAGTAACAGTACCCCGTTTAACTTCTCTGCTGATAGTACTTGGAGCTCGGCCAAGTTTCCTTGCAATATATCTCATGCTTCTGCCCTCTTTAAGCAAAGCTGCGATTTCTCCTCTCTCGTAAGGATTTAGGTGTTTAAAAGAGCGGCGTTCATAGTGAGACCTCCCTGTATGGTTAGTGATTTTTGGATATCTATATCATACAGGATTTCTCACTATGGTTCTATAATTTTTTGGGGTGTTGCATTTAATTTTACAACGAACCAAAGTATTCGATCGCAGCGACAGGAAGAGAAAAATTTTATTGTACCTTTTAAATAAAAAGAGTACAATAGTATTTCGAAAAACAAAAATCATGAACAATTTTTAAAGATACCGGCAAACAAGCTGGGAGGTACTACCAATGCATCCAAAGAAAGTTCTGATTGTAGAAGATAGCAAACTTAATGCCCGAATAACAGCAGATATTATGAATAAATACGGATATGAAACAGATATAGTTACATCAGGCGAAGAGGCTGTTGAAAAAGCACTAAATAACATCAAAAGCCCGGACTTAATTCTTATGGACATAGAACTTGAAGGAGCAATCGATGGGATAGATGCAGCAAGAGTAATTCAGCAGCATAAAGATATCCCAGTTCTATTTCTTACTGCCAATACCAGTAAAGAAATAATGGAAAAAATAAAGTCAGTTTCGGCTTATGGGTATGTTCTTAAGGGTGTAGATGAGTATGTACTCATATCTCAAATAGAAATGGCTTTTAAGCTCTATGAGGCTAAAATACAGATAAAAAAGAGAGAAGAGTTGTTCCACAGTATGTTTGAAAGCCATGATGTAGTGATGCTACTTATCGAACCAGAATCAGGACGCATCATTGATGCCAACAAAGCTGCCTGCCATTTCTACGGTTATTCCAAAGAAACTATGCTGCAGATGGACATAGAAGCTTTTGTGGGCGTTTCTACCATAGATGGTGGTCAGAAGTGTTCGGAAGCTTTAAAGGAGGGGTGTAATCACTGCATTTGCTTCCAGAGGATAGCTAACGGAGAAGAAAGATTAGTAGAAATATATTCATCCCCTGTAGATTATCGAGGAAAAACACTGATGCATATGATTGTCTTTGACATCACCGAACAGTGGAAAGCAAAGAGAGAACTTGAATTTTATAAAAATCTTTTTGAAGACTCGCTAAATGAAATTTACATATTCCATCCGCAGACGCTGAAGTTCATTGCGGTGAACCGTGGAGCAAGGGAAAATTTGGGATATACTGAAGAAGAGCTTAAAGAAATGACTCCTGTTGACTTAAAGCCAGAGTTTACCCTGCAAAGCTTTAAAGAACTTCTTGTGCCCCTTTTAAAAGGTGAACAGAAGCAAATTGTTTTTGACACAATGCATCGCAGAAAAGACGGTTCTTTATATCCAGTAGAAATCCATTTAGAACTTGTGGAATTTGATAAAGAAAAAGTATTTGTAGCACTTGTGATTGATCTGACAGAGCGCAAAAGGATGGAAGAAGAACTGAAAGAGAAGAATGAGATTTTAAGCACTGTAATGAAATATGCCGGAGATGCTATTGTAATGATTGACGACAAAGGGAAAGTAACCTTCTGGAATCCGGCGGCGCAACGCATACTTGGTTATTAAAGAGAAGAAATAATAGGAACGGAGTTGCATGCACTTGCAATCCAGGATAAACGACTGTACGAAGCCTATAGGGAAGCATTTAAAAAATTCCGTTTAACCGGAAAAGGAAGTGTCGTAGGTAAGACTGTTGAGATGAAGACAAAGCACAAAAATGGACATGAAATTGATCTAGAACTTTCAGTTTCTGCTGTTAGAATTAAAGATTCATGGCATGCAATAGCAATTATTCGCGATGTAAGCGAGCGCAAGAGATTGGAGGAACTGCTTTACCGTCAGTCCATTACCGATCCTCTCACAAATATATACAACAGGCGTTTTTTCATGCAGATGCTGGAGCAGGAAATAGAGCGAGTACAACGAAATAAAAAGCCCTTTTCACTTATTATGTTTGACTTGGATCACTTTAAAAACATAAATGACCGTTTTGGACATGCTGCAGGAGATATGGTTCTTAAAAGTGTTGCCGATACAGTAAAAGGAAGAATACGCAAAACAGATTACTTTGCACGCTGGGGAGGAGAAGAATTCACAATCCTCCTGCCTGAAACTTCTCTAAATAATGCAGTTGATCTGGCTGAAGAACTTAGAAAACGAATAAGTGCAATGGAACTGGAAGGG
>JAMNZY010000077.1 GCA_023622055.1 Bacillota bacterium | reverse complement strand
ATCAAAATTATCTACTTCTCTAATGTTTTCATCCAGGAACTTTTTGGCTTGATTAAACATATTTACTTGTATGTCATCAAGCAGGCTCTTTAGTCTGGGAAGCAATTCGGATTCGCTGACAACAGTTTTTTCGCCTGTATCTCTTCGCACTAAAACAACCTGCTCGTTTTTTATATCTCTCGGCCCTATTTCAATTCTCACAGGGACTCCTTTCATTTCCCACTCATTAAACTTCCATCCAGGAGTGTATTCGTTTCTATCGTCTAATTCTATCTGTATTTCATTTTTAAGGTTAGAGTACAGTTCCTGGGCTTTATTAAGCACAGTTTCGGACTCTTTGCCTAAGATAGGAACAATAACTGCTTGAATCGGAGCAATATTTGGTGGAAGTTTTAGGCCCCTGTCATCTCCATGGACCATGATAATGGCACCAATTAACCGAGTTGTAACACCCCAGGATGTTTGCCAAACATATTTAAGTTTTCCATCCTTGTCCAGGTAAGTAATATCGTAAGCTTTAGCAAAATGTTGTCCCAAATTATGGGACGTGCCAGCTTGAAGTGCCCTGCCATCACCCATAAGAGCTTCTATGGTATATGTCTTTAGGGCGCCAGCAAATTTCTCATTTTCAGATTTTACTCCCTTTATAACAGGCATTGATAATTCTTTCTCTACAAAATCACAATATACTTCCAACATTCTTAAAGTTTCTTCTTCTGCTTCTTCGTAAGTACTATGAGCTGTGTGACCTTCTTGCCACAGAAATTCTGCAGTGCGCAGAAAGGGTTTTGTACTTTTTTCCCATCTTACCACATTACACCACTGGTTTATAAGAACAGGTAGGTCCCGCCATGACTTTATCCATTTGGAATACATGTGGCAGATAATAGTTTCTGATGTGGGTCTTACAGCCAGGCGCTCTGCTAATTCGTCACTACCTCCATGAGTTACCCACGCCACTTCTGGGGCGAAACCTTCCACATGTTCCGCTTCCTTTTGAAGAAGGGATTCAGGAATAAAAATGGGGAAATAGGCGTTTTTATGACCTGTAGCTTTAAATCTGCTGTCCAGCAACTGTTGCATTTTTTCCCATATGCTATAGCCATAAGGCTTTATCACCATACAACCTCTAACTGGAGAATAATCAGCCAATTCTGCTTTAAGGATAACATCTACATACCACTGGGAAAAGTCTTGGCTTTTAGGTGTAATTTCTTTTACAAAATCCTTTTCCATAATAAAGCTCCTTTCTATACTAATTACCAGTCATTTATCATCATTTTTATTTCCTTGATTAATTCAGAAACAGCATCTTCTTCCGGTACAGTTTTTATTATTTCACCTTTTTTAAAAATTGCAACTCGCTTATTGCCTCCTGCGATGCCAATATCTGCTTCTCTGGCCTCACCAGGACCATTTACTACACATCCCATAACAGCAACTTTAAGGGGTTTTTTTATGTATGACAGTTTTTCTTGTACCTCTTTAGCTATATTAATTAAGTCTATCTGCGTTCTTCCACAGGTTGGACATGAAATTAAATTGATGCCATGTTCTCTTAAATTTAAACTCTTAAGGATCTCAAGACCAACCTTAACTTCATCTAAAGGCTCCCCCGTCAATGAGACCCTGATAGTATCTCCTATTCCTTCATACAATAAAATCCCTAAACCTACTGAAGACTTTATAGTCCCTGTCAGCAAAGTCCCAGCTTCAGTAATACCCAGGTGTAAAGGGTAGTCAACTTTTTCAGCAATTAATTTATATGAATGTATAGATAAGAGAACATCTGAAGACTTTAGAGAAATTACTATCTGGTCAAAATTCATGTTTTCTAAAATTTCCACATGTCTAAGTGCACTTTCCACTAAAGCTTCAGGTGTAGGACCGCCATATTTTTTAAGTAGGTCCTTTTCCAAAGAACCTGCATTGACACCTATTCTAATAGGCACTTGATATGATTTGGCCATTTCAACAACTCTTCGAACCTTGTCAGCATCACCAATGTTGCCTGGATTGATCCTAAGACCATCAGCACCTTGCTTTATAGATTCGATAGCTAAGCGATAATCAAAGTGCACATCTGCCACCAATGGAATGCCAATTTGTTTTCTAATCTCAGAAATGGCACTGGCACTTGCCATGTCGGGAACAGCCACTCTGATAATGTCACATCCTGCTTCTTCGAGATTTTTAATTTGCTGTACTGTACTTTTTATGTCGTGTGTCTTTGTGTTGGTCATGGACTGGACTGTAATAGGACTATCTCCACCGACTCCCACGTCTTTTATCATTATTTTTTTTGACTTACGTCTAATTTTCTTATTGAACATGATTCCTCCCTCAAGTTAAATAAACAGACTGTTACTCCAACTTCTATCTTTAAACTGCTCACATCCAAAGTTCTCTTAAATCTTTAAATAAGACTAGTATCATCAGAAACATTAATAAAGCGAATCCAATAAAGTGTATGAAACCTTCTTTTTCAGGCTCCACAGGCTTACCTCTTAACAGTTCAAATATGAGAAAAATACCTCTGCCGCCATCTAAAGCGGGAATAGGAAATAGATTGAACAAACCTAAATTTGCACTTATTACAGCTGCAATATACAGCACCTGGTAGACACCTATCTTGGCCGCTTCTCCCACTATTTGTACCATACCTACTGGGCCGACTATATCTGCTTTAACTTTGCCTGTCAACATATGAATTATGCCTAATATTATCATTTTTAAGATCCAGAAAGTTTTTTGAAAACCATACTTAATGCTGTCTAAAATAGAGTGTTTTACAATAACAGTTTGAATACCTATAATCCCTCGCTGAGTCTCTGGTTCTACAGCGGTTTTTACACTATAATCAATGTATTTTCCATCTCTGATTACTGTGACGGTTATTTCTTCATTGGGTTTACTGCTTATTGCTTCAACTATTTCTTCCCAACTATTGACTCTTTGATTATCTACTGCATATATTTTATCATTATTTTGTATTCCTGAAAGGGCAGCAGGTTCACCAGGAATTACCCTCACTTGTGTTGAGGCAATTCCTGAGGAAAAACCTATAATTGCAAGGAGAGATATGGCTAAAATAAAATTCATAAGGGGACCTGCTAATATAACCCCTAAGCGTGTAAGAGCTGTTTTATTATTGAAAGCTCTTGGATCCGTTGTCTCTGAATCTTCCCCCTCCATCTTAACATAGCCGCCAAAAGGTAGTAAGCGAATGGAATAATGGGTTTCCTTTGTTTTGATACCGATTATTTGTGGGCCAAAACCTAGGCTAAATTCATTGACCTTTATATCTGATAATTTGGCTACAATGAAATGGCCTAGTTCATGAAAAAAAATCAGCATCCCAAAGACAAAAATTGACGATACCAGAGTCTGCAATGTTTTTCACCTTCCGAAACTTAAACTTTTTTTGTTGGTTTGCTAATTGGCGGTATTATTCCCGAATGTATTAAAGCCCTTACTACGACAACTACTAAAGGGCCAATGAACAATCCTTTCCATCCGAACAAATTTATACCCAAATAAATAGAAAGTAAAGTCAAAAGTGGGTCAATGCCAAGATTTTGACCTACAATTTTAGCTTGCAACATTTGCCTGCTTCCTAGGACTATAATATATAATACTAGTAAACCTATGGCAAGGTTTATATTGCCAACAACAATCAAATAAATAATCCATGGTATAAATATTAAACTGGGGCCAAACAAAGGCATTATATCCAAAACACCGCAGATTATTCCCAAAGTCAATGCATACTCTACTTTTAAAATATAAAACCCTAAAACAGTAATAAGAGTCGAAATAAAGACCAAAATTATCTGGGCTTTTATTAATCTAAAAAATGATAATATCAGTTCTATCTGCACAGACTTAACTTTTTCATGAAATTGTTCAGGAACCAAACGTTTAACTGCCTGTATAATTTTATCTCTATCCTTTGTTAAAAAATAACTGAACAAAAAGACAAATACTATTATTACTAAGATATTTACAAACAAATTCGGAACCATACCAACTTTGTTGACCAGATAAGAATAGAGATTTGTCAAGGAGCCAGTTATAGTATACAATATTTGGTTTAAATTAGCTTTTAAATACGCAAGGACATCCTCTGGTATCTTTGCAAAAAAGTTTAACAAATAAGGATAAAATTTATCTATAAGTGCATTTATTTTATTCATTTGTGTAGGTAAAAAATGGATAAATCGTGCAAGCTCAAATGTAAAGCGGCCCACAATCAATAAAGAGATGTATCCTACTAAACAAAAGATTGCTGCAAGTACTACCGCTGTGATTACGCCTCGATCAAAATCTAATTTTCGTTCAATGTAACTTACAACAGGGTCAATTAGAATAGAAATTAATATACCCAAAACCAAGGGTAAAAGGTGTTTAATGGACAAAACTATAACAGCAGAAGTAATAATTACTGCCAGGGATAAAAGGAGAATTGGAGAGTATGTGTCTTTAATTTTCATAGTAAACCACCTTTTAAAATAAAAACTTAATAAATATATATGCCACAGGAAAGGCGAAAAGAGCGCTGTCTAATCTGTCTAAAACGCCACCGTGACCAGGAATTATATTTGAAAAATCTTTTATATTACAATATCTTTTTATTAATGATGCCGACAAGTCACCTGCTTGTGCAACGACACTAATACAAATACCAAAAACTACGGCATATAATATACTAATTTCAGGCAAAAAGTATGCAGCATAAATGGCGCTTGCAACTGCACTTGATAAAACACCGCCTAGGCTTCCCTCTAATGTCTTGTTAGGACTAATAGTTGGAGCTAAGGGAGTTTTTCCTAACAAAAGGCCAGTAAAAAAAGCCCCTGTGTCACATGCCCATGTGGTAATAAATACCCACCAAGTGAGAAATATACCGTCTTTTAAATTTCTAATCAAGATCATGCTCATAAATAAAAAGGTGGTATATACAAAGGAAAAGATGCTAAAAACAACATCCTTGAAATGATAGCGGTGATTATTCACTATAATGTAGATAAATTCACCTATGAAAAATAAAATTATGAAAAGATATGTTAATATAAAATCGAAGGTATTAAACCTGGCAAAATATAAGAGTACAACAGCAAAAGCAGAGCTTAGGAAAAAATTTATGTGTATGTTTTTTCTCCCCAAAGCCCTGTACAGCTCATATAAAGCACATATATTTAACAGAGATATACCTGCATAAAAAATCCAACCACCAATATTTATAGTATATCCTAATAGTATTATACCGACAACAGCACTAATAATTCTCGTAAGCATGAATCCACCTGCTTTATTTTTTTAGACCTCCAAATCTTCGCTCTCGTTTCTGAAAATCTCGTATAGCTTTTATTAAATCTTTGGATTTAAAGTCAGGCCAATAAATATTTGTAAACCATAATTCAGTATAGGCAATCTGCCACAGCAAAAAATTGCTAATTCTGATTTCGCCACTTGGTCTTATTAGTAAATCTGGATCTGGCAAATTTTTTGTGTACAGGTAATTTTTAAATAAGCTTTCATCAATGTTGTCTTTGTGAATTTTCCCTTCCAATACATCTTCACAAAGTTTCTTGCATGCTGACAATATTTCATTGCGTCCACCATAATTTAGCACGATATTTAAAATGAGGCCCGTGTTGTTTCCAGTTTGCCGAATGCTTTTTTTTATTTGTTCCACAATCCTTGGAGGTAATTCTTCCCAATCACCTGATACTAAAATTCTTACATTATTCTTATGAAGCAAATCAACTTCCTTTTTTAAATAATACAATAGCAGGTTCATAATAGCACTTACTTCTTGAACAGGCCTCTTCCAATTTTCCGATGAAAATGCAAACACACTAAGAACTTGAATATTAAGTTTACTACAAGTACTCACAATTTCTCTTAATGCTTCAGCCCCTGCCCAATGTCCTGCAATTCTGGGGAGTCCTTTTTTCTTGGCCCATCGTCCATTGCCATCCATAATTATAGCTATATGTCTTGGTAAATTTTGTGTATCGATTTTATTTCTTTCTAATATAAGTTTTGTGTCTTCCACGGGGTACTCCTCCTACTGTTGATACCACATAAAATATATTAACCATCCTAATGATTTAAAACCCCCTCCAACGAGGGGGTTTTAAATTAAATCTAAAATTGTCAATCCCCAACTGGATAGCCCTTGAAATTCTCTCGAAAAAATGCAGCTACTAATATAACAGCATTGTTACTAATAAAATTATACCGCACAACTCTTGCAAAATTGTAATCATCAATGGCTTTATTGGCAGGTTTCGTATATATTATTTTAGCATAAATCCCGCGTTTTGAAAGCTCTTTAACAGCTTTATCTAAAGGAAAACCAATAAGTTCAAGTTTTATGTCTATACCTCCATTATCTCCTTTTCTTTGTTTTCTAAGATTTCATCAGCTTTATCTATGTATTTATCCGTTATCTTTTGAATTTCTTCCTGAGAGCGTTTGGAGTCATCTTCCGAAATTTCTTTATTCTTCTCCATTTTCTTTAACATATCATTATATTCTCTGCGAATATTTCTAATGGATACTTTAGCTTCCTCAGCTTTTTTCTTGGCATATTTCACTAGTTCCTTCCGTCTTTCAGCAGTCAGGTCAGGAAGTATTAATCTGATAACTTTACCATCATTGTTTGGCGTAAGTCCTAGGTCTGACTTTAAGATGGCTTTTTCGATAACTTGTAACATATTTGTTTCCCATGGCTGTATCAGAATCATTTTCGGCTCTGGAACACTAATTGTGGCCACTTGATTTACTGGAGTGGGTGTACCATAATAATCTACAAGAATTTTATCAAGGAGTGCAGTTGATGCTCTTCCTGTTCTGATAGTGGCAAACTCAGATTTCAAATTAGTCAATACTTTGTTCATTCGGTTATCTATTTCAGAAAACATCTTCTTGTCCAAATTCAACTCCCCCTTACTAATGTGCCAATATTTTCACCTAAGATTACCCTCTTTATATTGCCTGGCGTAGAAATGCCAAAAACTATAATGGGGATGCCGTTGTCCATACACAGTGATGTTGCAGTAGAATCCATTACTCCTAAACCTTTGTTTAGTACATCAATATATTCAAGAGAGTCAAACTTTTGCGCCGATGCATTCAAAACTGGGTCTGAATCATAAACACCATCTACTTTTTTCGCTAGGAGTATAACTTCCGCTTCTATTTCTGCAGCCCTTAAAGCCGCAGTGGTGTCTGTTGAAAAGAAGGGATTTCCGGTACCTGCTGCAAAAATAACAGCTCGTCCTTTTTCCAAATGTCTTATAGCTTTTCTTCTAATATATGGCTCTGCAATTTCTCGCATCTCTATAGCCGTTTGAACCCTTGTCTCTAAGCCTTTGTTTTCCAATGCATCCTGCAAAGCAAGGGCGTTTATTACAGTAGCAAGCATTCCCATATAATCGGCAGTTGCTCTGTCCATATGTTTTGAATTTCTACCTCGCCATATATTCCCACCACCCACCACAATAGCAATCTGTACGCCTAGGTTGTGAACTTCACTGATTTGTTCAGCTATGGAATTTAAAATATCAGGATCAATGCCAAAACCCTTATCTCCTGCCAATGCTTCGCCACTGATTTTTAAAACGACTCTTTCATAAACTGGTTTTTTCATCCACAGCCCTCTTTCCTAAAGAAATTCGATATTTTGTCATAAAATCCTCTTTTTTTAAAAAAGAGACACTTAAATGGTGTCTCTTTTTTAAAAAAATTCCGATGTGGTCTATACTTCTCCTCGCTCAAAGCGCACAAAGCGACTGACAGTAATATTTTCACCGATAACGGCAATTTTTTCCATTATAAGTTCTGAAACTTTCTTGTCTGGATCTTTGATAAAAGGCTGTTCTAATAGGCAATTTTCTTCATAAAATTTTTCAAGTCGTCCTTCTACAATCTTATCAACAATTTTTTCAGGTTTGCCTTCATTTAGTGCTTGTGCTCTCAAAATTTCTTTTTCTTTTTCGAGAACTTCAGAGGGAACGTCCTCACGAGATAAATATTTGGGATTTGATGCAGCTACTTGCATTGCGATGTCTTTTGCGAAAGTCTTAAATTCTTCATTGCGGGCAACAAAATCTGTTTCGCAATTGACTTCAACTAAAACGCCTATGCGACCATTTCCATGTATGTAAGATTCTATTATCCCTTCAGCAGCTGTGCGACTTTGTTTTTTCGCAGCCTTTGCCAAGCCTTTTTCTCTAAGTATGGTTATGGCCTTTTCCATGTCTCCGTCAGCTTCAACTAAGGCCTTTTTGCAATCCATCACACCAGCACCAGTTTTTCCTCTTAGCTCTTTAACCTGCTCTGGAGTAATCATGATAAAACCTCCCTGTTTTGAAATAAAAGGTAAGGGAGCCCCCTTACCTTAGTTTTTTTACTACTCAGCGTCCATTTGTTCCCCTTGTCTACCTTCGATAACAGCATCAGCTATTTTTTCAGTCAATAATTTTACTGCTCTAATAGCGTCATCATTGCCAGGTATTATATAATCTACTTCATCAGGATCACAGTTGGTATCAACAATTGCTACTATGGGGATCTGCAATTTCCTAGCTTCCCGAACAGCTATTTTTTCTTTTCTTGGATCCACGATGAAGACTGCCTGTGGAAGTTCTGTCATATTTTTTATTCCGCCTAAATTTTTCTCTAAGCGTTCTTTTTCATGCTGCAAATTCAGAACTTCTTTTTTAGGCAAAACCTCAAAGAGGCCTTCTTCCTCCATCTTTTCCAGCTCGTGCAGCCTGTCAATTCTCTTTCTTATAGTTTTAAAGTTTGTAAGCATGCCGCCGAGCCAACGCTGATTGACATAAAACATGCCACATCTTTGAGCCTCTTCTTGGATAGATTCCTGAGCTTGCTTTTTGGTCCCGACAAAGAGTATTCGACCACCTTCAGCGGATAAATTTCTTACAAAGTTATAAGCTTCTTCGATTTTCTTGACTGTTTTTTGAAGGTCAATGATGTAAATCCCATTTCTCTCTGTGAAAATGTACTCCTTCATTTTGGGATTCCATCTTCTAGTTTGATGACCAAAGTGCACCCCAGCTTCTAGTAATTGCTTCATTGTGACAATTGACATTTTTTCACCTCCTAAAGTTTAGCCCTCCGCTGATTTCATCAAGTTAAAGAGACCTAATGGCACCCTCTTTAACTTCCATCAGCGTGTGTATTTTGCCGTTTGATAGTATACCACAAAAACCACGCTAGTGCAAGAACTACCAACAAAATTTATCATTTTTTTCTCAAAATGATAAATTTCATTAAAGCTGCTGTTGGTACTGCTAAAATAAGCCCAATTAATCCAAAAAAGGTCCCGCCTGTTAAAAGGGCTAAAATCACAGTAATGGGATGGAGGCCAACGTGTTCTCCTACTATGTGTGGAGAAATTATTCCACTTTCTAATTGATGTATTATTAGCATTGAAACAATTATCCAGGGTATTTTGTAAGGATATCTAAGTAAAGCTATGGCAACAGCAGGCATTATTCCAATTAGAGGGCCAAAATACGGTATAATATTCGTTAAACCTGCTACTAGTCCTATGAGAAATGCAAAATCAATGCCTAAGATCATCATAGATATCGTTGTCAAGGCACCGATTATTAGACTTACTATTAATTGACTTCTAAAATATCTACCTAAAGTGCTGCTAAATCGTTCAAACCATTGTAAAACAATTTTTCTATAAGATATAGGTATAATAAGTATGGTGCATTCCTTGATTTTATCTAAATCTCTTAAAAAATAAAAACCCAAAATAGGTGCTAATATGATACTTAGCATATTAGAAAATATGCCAATTATGGCATCTGCTATTTTCTGCAGCCAGGCCAGCAGCAGCTCTTCCATGCGGTGAATGTTTCTATCAATGATTTCTTGGAAGGCTAGGGGCAAAGAAGTCAAATAAGTGGTTTTTATATTTGCTAAAATATTCTGAACTTCCCTTGTGTAAAAGGGAAAAGTGTCTATTAATTTGTCCAATTCCAAAATTATTATTGGGATTATGTAAACAAGAGCGACAATAATTGAACCAATTAAAATAAAATATATTAAAGCTACAGCTGCTGTTCTGTTCATTTTCCTTTCCGTTAGCATCTCAACAAGGGGATTTAATATATATGCAATAATAATTGCAAAAACAAATGGCAAAATAACTGCATATATCTTTTTCCTATTTATAAAAATGAAAATCAGCAATAATAAGATTACGATAAACAAAAAAAGCCGGTATAAAAGTGTCCGGTTTGAAAATGGATTGATAATTTTTCCACCCCTTTCAATTACCCATAGTCA
>JAMNZY010000060.1 GCA_023622055.1 Bacillota bacterium | reverse complement strand
CCTGGTTTATCAAATATCAACGTGTTTATTTCTCCTGAAAGTTCTCCCACTATATTTTCATTTGGATTTATAGACCATTCTATTTTGTCTAAATTTCCATCAGGATCGTAAGAATCTGAGTATATATTTACTTCATTACCTTGAATTACTTCATCGGGCGCCTGTATCCTTGCAACAGGAGGTTTGTTGGTTATCTTAATATTTTTAGACGTGGTATCCGTGAGCCCGTCCGTATCAGTGACAGTCAGTGTTACTGTATAGGTACCCGGCTGATTGAAGACCACATAACCTCCTGCCGGTTTGAGACCGCTATCGTCTAATTCTTCATGAGGCGATATATCCCACAGGCAATCCATTGTCAATCCGTATATCTCGGGTCCGTCCGGATCGTAAGAGTTATTAATAATTTTTACCTTCTTCCCTACTCTCATTTCCGCCGGCATTGTGAATCTGGCAACCGGTGGTTCAGGAACAGGCGGAGGTTCTGGGGGATCAGCGGGAGGTGGTTCTGGAGTGGGAAGCTCTTCTCCTTCCTCCATGACAACCCTTTCCGTTTCAGCTTCCGCAGTTTTGTTTATGCTGGCGTCCCACACCCGGACCTTTGCCCATACTTTGTCGCCGGGCTTTGCGTTGCTTATCAGTTTTGTATATTTTGCCTGAGAAAGAGAAGTAAGCCCTGTAACCGCTGTCCCATCCTTACCCAATAGATCCACGCCGTTTACCTGCAGCCAAAATCTTGCTGAATAAGGGCCGTTTCCGCTACTTGTGCTTGAGCTTGCATCTATTGTTGCATTGACATTTCCTGTAGTCCCTTTCTTTAATGATGGCGGGTCTAAAACAAGGTCTATACCTGCCTGAATACCTCCCATAGGTGGTGGAGGTGGCGTCGAGCTTACAACGTTTATTGTCACGTCTTTTCTGGTATATCTATTCACAGCATCTTTTACGAAAAGCGTAAGAGTATGAGTTCCTGCACTAAATGTGCGAGTAATTGTTTCGCTATAGGTATTTGTGTTTTTGATTGTCTTTCCACTGAAAACAGGTTGGCCATCAATATTAAAAGAGACTGTAACCTGCTTTGGCGAAATTCCTACTTCTTCTGCTACTTGGCTATCTACTTGTGCAAAAGTTTGCCCACTAAGCGTTATGTTAACTGGAGTGCCTTCTTTAACAGATTGGGGCACACTTATATTTGCGGTTGGCCTTGGAGTTGTCCTGACATATACGTTTCCAGTTATACCTTCAAAGCCGGTTACTTCCCAATTTTCCACGTATGCACCACATAAACTCACAAGATAACGAAGAAAAATTCTTTGAGAACCAGATATGATTACTTTAAAATTATTTTTATTTGCATTGACAAAAGTGGGATCGCCATCAAATACAGAAACCCACTGATCTATTTTATTGAATTGCACAAAGTTATACTGCTCGGCTTTTTTGGATGGTTTATAAAGATGTTTTACTACTTTATCATATCCTGCTAGTTTTCCATTTACATACACATTCCACTTGCCAGAAAATACAACTTGGCCGTAATCAGGTATAGGGTTAGGAAAAGTGCCCGGAGGAGGACTCATTGTAACCGGGTCATTGTTCTTCAGGTTTAAATCACCTGTATCGTCTATTAATGCAGCATAAGCTGTCTTAAGAGGAATTACGGGCAATGCACCAATAGAAAGGCAAATAACGAGTATAATAGAAATAATATTTTTATATCGCCTCAAGGTATCACCCCTTTTCTTTGTTTTATATTTAGAGGTATAAAAAAGGTGCTGTCTCAAAAGAGACAGCACCTTCTGGTATCTATCTTAGCGGTGGACATTCTTTGGCTCTAAATATTGCAATCCTGTTTCCATCTTCGGGGAAGAATCCTACCCAGTGGTCTAGATTTTCACTCACAAAACGTAATGGGATGAGTGAATATCCATTTTTGACATATACAGGTCTGGGCATTTTCTTAGTCACGCCATCAACTACTGCAATATCAGAACCAACTTTTAGTATTATTGTGTGTCCTTTATCTTTTATGGTTATTTTTCTCGTCGCATGTTCATATTCCACTGTAGCTCCTAATGCTTCCAACACGCCCCTCAGAGGTATCATTGCGTGACCGCCATCAGAGAACACCTTCAATGGCAGTTTCTTTT
>JAMNZY010000238.1 GCA_023622055.1 Bacillota bacterium | reverse complement strand
TACTCTTTTTGCCATAATATCTTCTGATAAAATCCTGCCTCTTCCTTCACAGTAAGGACAAACTTTCTCTAAAACCTCATCTAAACTCTGGCGCACTTTTTTTCTTGTCATTTCCACAAGACCTAAATTGGTGATTCCCAGGACATGAGCTTTAGTCCTATCTTTCTTTAGTTCTGCTTCTAAAGTCTCTAAAACCATTTTTTGGTGTTCTTCCGAATTCATATCAATAAAATCAATAATTATTATTCCACCTATATCTCGCAGCCTCAGCTGCTTTGCAATCTCTCGAGCTGCTTCTAGGTTTGTTTTTACTACTGTGTCTTCTAAATCTATACTGCCAACAAACTTGCCAGTGTTCACATCAATGGCGGTCAAGGCTTCTGTGTGGTCAATCACAATATATCCACCAGATTTTAGCCATACTTTCCTTTCAAGAGCCCTCTGGGCTTCTGATTCGATATTGAAATACTCAAAGATGTCTTCCTGACCCATATAAAGACTTACTCGGTCTTGTAAGGATGGTGATATGCATGAGGCAAGTTCTCTGACCTTTTCATATCCCTGTGATGTATTTACATAAAATTTATTTACTTCAGGAGTAAAGACATCCCTCACAATTCGGGCCAGGAGATTCATGTCTTTGTATATTAATCGGGGAGCTTTGCACCTCTTTTGTTTCTTCAGTATGCTGTCCCAAAGGCGTGTTAAATACTCCATATCAGATTTTAATTCCTCAAGACCCTTTCCCTCTGCCACAGTCCTTACGATTACCCCCATATGAGGTGGTCGTATTTCTTCAGCAAGGGCCTTTAGCCGCTGCCTCTCAGTTTCACTTTCAATTCTCCTGGAAATGCCTACATAGTCCACAGTAGGCATCAACACAAGATACCTCCCCGGCAGAGTAATATTCATGGAAACCCGAGCTCCTTTAGTACCCATAGACTCTTTCACAACTTGTACTAGAATTTCTTGGCCCACATGTAAAACATCCTTTATAGATGTCTTCGTTAAACCTTCAAAGCCGTTCTCATCCTCTAAATTCGGATTAGGAGAACTTAAATCACCTATATATAAAAAGGCGTTTTTCTCCAAACCTATATCAACGAAAGCGGCCTGCATCCCTGGAAGTACATTGGCCACCTTGCCTTTATAAATATTGCCTATAACTCTTTCATCATAAGTCCTCTCTACATAATATTCAACTAATTGCCGATCCTCTAGAACTCCAATGCGTATATGGTCCCGATCAATATCCGCTAATATCTCCTTTGACATGAAATTTTTCAGCTCCTCAAATCCCCCAAAAAATAAAGCGGACTTTATTTGGATTATTCGGGGCTTATTTTTCCGCTAGGTTAAAGGGCGAAATTTTTTTGTCACCAGTTTTATAAAACATTTCCCCTCTGTGGATACTGACCACCTGAAGGTTTTTTTCAAGTATACTTTCCAATTGCTGAATAACTGTCATGGGGGCAACATTGCCTTGCTGACCCATTGAAAGGGACATGGCAATTTTTGCAGTATCACCACAATTGTCAGCTAAATCTAGATTGTAAATTAAAGGAGCAATATTTACTAGCTTTTTACCAGATTTGGTTTTTTTCTCTATGATTATCTCCTCATGTTGCAAAAGGCATTTAAGACATTTTTTAAGTTCTTCTAGAGCTACTTCTCCCAATACTACTGTGACTATATATGTTGCGCCATTTAGCATTGAAAGGGCAAGTTTTTCATCTGCAACTTTTACATCCAATATTTTTATGCCCTCAGGCAGAACCTGATTTAACTTAAAAGCTACATCGTCTACAGAAACATCTTCATAAAACTCCACATCCATATATTCACTGCTGCTTGTTACACCAACCGATAAAGCCTGAGCAAAAGTTATTTTTGGTCTGGGATTAAAACCCTGGGTAAAAGCTATGGGCAAATTGGCTCGTCTGAAAGCCCGTTCAAAAGTTCTCATAGTGTCAAGGTGAGAAATAAATCTGGTAAGTCCCTCTTTTTTAAACTTCATCCTTAATTTCACAGAAACCATCTCCCAGTCTTTTGATCCCACAGCCGTAGCATCTTATCCTACAATCAGGTGTTATTTGTCCTCTTTTTGCTTTTTCCAATTCTCTAAGCAAAAATTTCTTGTCAACACCTGCATCTAT
>JAMNZY010000181.1 GCA_023622055.1 Bacillota bacterium | reverse complement strand
GGCCAAGTATCTAATGGCAGTGGCGGGGTGGTATTTTGTCAAAGCTGAGGCTTGGAGTTTTAGTATCAGGGGGAGGCTCTAATCTGCAGTCAATTATAGACCACTGCAATTCCGGTTACCTGCCGGCAGAAGTTGCTATAGTCATATCCAGTAAAGAAGGCGTATATGCCCTTGAGAGGGCAAAGAGACACAATATTTCGTATGCTGTGGTTGATCCAAAGAAATTTCCAACTAAAGAAGCCTATGAAGATGAGCTAATAAAATTGCTCAAGTCTAGCAATGTAGGCCTTGTGGTGCTGGCAGGTTTTCTTAAAGTACTGTCTCCCCATTTTGTCAATGCCTTTCAGGACAAAATCATGAACATACATCCATCCCTTATACCCGCTTTTTGCGGTGAAGGTTTTTACGGTGAAAGAGTACATAAAGCTGTCTTAGATTATGGCGTAAAAATAACTGGAGTCACAGTTCATTTTGTAGATGAGGGGACAGACACTGGCCCCATAATCCTTCAAAGGGCAGTGCCTGTTTTAGATGATGATACTCCTGAAATTTTAGCTCAGCGGGTACTTAAGGAAGAACATAAAATTTATCCTGAGGCCATAAAGCTTTTTGCCCAAGGCAGACTTCAAATTCATGGCCGCAAGGTGAAAATTGTCAAGGGGGAAGAAAATTAATGGTTAAGCGTGCACTCATATCAGTTTCAAATAAAGAAGGCATTGTGGAATTTGCTAAGGGCCTTTATGAACTAAATATTGAAATCATTTCAACAGGCGGCACTGCAAAAGTCCTAGAAGATGCCGGCATAAAAGTGACTGCTGTTTCTGACATTACTGGCTTTCCCGAAATTTTAGATGGCAGAGTAAAAACCCTGCATCCTAAAATTCACGGGGGCCTTTTGGCAGTCAGGGACAACAAGAAGCACATGGATGAAATAAAGGAATTAGATATTGCGCCCATTGATATGGTAGTTATCAATCTCTATCCCTTTAAGGAGACAATATTAAAGCCCGGCGTAACTTTTGAGGAGGCCATTGAAAATATTGATATCGGCGGGCCTTCTATGCTGCGTTCTGCGGCTAAAAACCACAAAGATGTGATAGTAGTGGTAGATCCAAAGGACTATCCTTTAATCCTTAGAGAATTGGAAGAAAAGGGTAGTATTGATGATAAAATCAGGCTTAAACTTGCCTATAAAGTTTTTCAGCATACAGCTCACTATGATTCGTTGATTGCCGATTACTTAAAACAAAATGTTTCCACTGATGATTTGACTTCATCCGATAGTTTGTTCCCGCAGACTCTCACTTTAACCTATGAAAAAATTCAAGACTTGCGCTACGGGGAAAACCCCCATCAAAAAGCTGCCTTTTATGGAGAAATTGGGAGACATTCAGGCACCCTGGCAGGTGCAAAACAGTTAGGGGGCAAGGAGCTGTCCTTTAACAACATAAATGACGCCGATGCCGCTCTAAGAGCAGTTATGGAATTTGATATGCCGGCTGCAGTGGGAGTAAAACATACAAATCCCTGTGGTGTGGCTTGTGCCGATAATATTTATGATGCCTATATTAAAGCATTTCAAGCAGATCCCATCTCCATATTCGGTGGAATAGTGGCCTTAAACCGGCCTGTAGATGTCCCTACTGCAGAAGAATTAGTTAAAATTTTTTTAGAAATTGTCATAGCCCCTGGCTATCAGGATGAGGCTTTAGAAATCCTAAGAACTAAGAAAAACTTGAGAATACTTGAAGTAGATTTAGACAAGAAATTCAATTCTACCTGGGATATGAAGAAAGTTTCTGGAGGCATATTAGTTCAAGAACATGATATAAAAGACTTTTCAGAAAATGATTTGAAAGTTGTAACAAAACGAGCACCTACCGATAAAGAAATGGAAGACTTGTTATTTGGCTGGAAAGTAGTAAAACATGTGAAATCAAATGCCATAGTATTGGCTAAAGACCTGGTTACCGTTGGCATAGGTGCGGGACAAGTCAACAGAATTTGGCCTACTGAGCAAAGCATAGCCCATGCCGGTTACAATGCAAAAGGTGCTGTACTGGCATCTGATGCCTTTTTCCCATTCTCTGATGTGGTAGAAGCGGCAGCAGCTGCAGGAATAACGGCAATTATTCAGCCGGGAGGTTCCATAAGAGATGAGGACTCCAT
>JAMNZY010000050.1 GCA_023622055.1 Bacillota bacterium | reverse complement strand
AGGAGGATTTGCTGCAGCAAATTGGCCTCTGGTTTGGACTAGTCGCGGCAAAATGCTGGTTGATACTCCGTAGGCAAAAAATCCACTTATCAAAGTAGAAATATAAGCTATAGCTATTGTTATACCCAATAGCTTGCCAGCCCCAGAACCAAGTTCCGCAATGCCTGGTGCTATAAAACCTACAATTATCAGGGGTATGACAAATCCAAGAAAACTCCCAAAAATAGTGTTAAAGGTGGCAAGTATTCGCACTACAGGTGCCGGCAAAAACTGGCCTATTGCAATACCTAAGATAATTGCAATTATCAGCCTTGGCAATAGCCCTAAGCTTCTAATTTTCATAAAATAACATCACCTCTTGTATTTTTTGGCCAAATTAAAACATAGTCTTAAGTCAAATACTTACTATATAGCATTTACCAATACAAAGTTTTTAAATCTGTCAAAAAAATACCATATCAATTTAATAACCCCTTGCTTCCTTAATCATTGAAGCAAGGGGTTTTGGCAAATCAAGAGTATAAGTTAGGTTAATATCTCATAACTGGCTAACTGCTTTTTTAAGGCGAGATAAAGCTTCGTTAATGTAGAGCCAGGTTGATTCTCTGAAATCCTTTTCCGCCTAAACCAAACCATTCACCGTCATCTAAGGCCAGTCTAGCTTTGTTTATCATAAAATCGTTTAACTGTTTTGAATCAAGGCTGAGATCCCCACAATCCATCCAAGCTAAGTAAGTGCCTTCTGGTTTAATTATTTTAATTTGTGGGATATCTTTTTCCATTCCTTCAGTTAACGTCCTCAGATTTCCTTCAAGATACTCCAAGAATTGGTCAAGCCATTCCTCACCATGGGTATACGCTGCCTCTAAAGCAACCAAACCGAATACATTATTCCTAAGCAGATGAATCCGCTCCATAAAACTCCTATAAACTTCACGATAAATCTTGTTTGGTATTATTATAGTCGAGGTTTGAAGCCCTGCAAGATTAAATGTTTTGCTGGGAGACGTGCATGTGATGGAATTTAAGGCAAATTCCTCGGAAATAGACGCAAAAGGTGTATGTCTTATGCCAGGATACAAAATATCCTGATGTATTTCATCAGATATTATTAAAACATTGTTGTCAATACATATTCTCCCCAGTTTTTCCAGTTCTTCCTTAGACCACACCCTACCAACAGGGTTATGTGGGCTGCATAAAAACAGGAGTTTCACCAGTGGGTCCTTCACCTTTTTCTCCAGGTCTTCAAAATCCATTGTATAACGTCCATCTTTAAAAAGCAGCGGATTATTGACCACTCGACGGCCGTTATCTTCAATCACTCTAAAAAAAGGATAATATACTGGCGGCTGTACTATAACTTTATCTCCGGGATTTGTAAAAGCATTGACAATGAAGCTAAGTGCTGGAACTACGCCAGGGGTAAAAATCATCCAATCGGTTTTTACCTCCCAGTTGTGGCGCTTTCTCATCCATTTGGCTACAGATTCAAAATATGAGGCTTAGGGCTCATAAAGTCCATATCCGCCACCCACATGGGCAGCAGGTCTTCTCGGCCGAAGACCTTTTCTAGTTCGTCCCATTTTGATGAATAATTATTGCTTCTGTCAATTACTTTATCAAAATCATACTTAATCATAATATCCTCCTTTAATAGAAAAACTGCAGTACCATCCTTTATGAAATAAATTTCTTTCTTACATGTTCAAATTCCTGCTATCACCTTTATATATCTATCTTACGTCACTATCAAATAGTTGCCATGCCGACACATTATAAAAGCAGCCCTGGGTAAATTTAGGGCTGCTTTGTTATTATATCCTTACTCAAAAGCATTTATATACATTTGCTTTATCTCACTTATCAGGGGATACCTGGGATTTGCCCCAGTGCACTGGTCATCAAAGGCCTGTTCCGCCATTTCATCAAGGGTTTCGTAAAATCTTGTCTTGCTGACCCCTGCTTCACTTATGCTCTTTGGAAGATTTAGCTTTTCTTTTAGTTCTTCTATGGCTTTTATTAAAAGTTCTACTTTTTCATCATCAGTATTCCCGCCGAGACCTAGGTAATCTGCAATTCTTGCATATCTCCACTTGGCATTGGGATATTTGTATTGAGGAAATGCTGCCTGCTTTCTGGGATTGTCCACTGCATTAAATCTAATTACTTCATTTATCAGCAAGGCATTGGCTACTCCATGGGGAATGTTGTGGAAAGCCCCCAATTTATGAGCCATTGAATGACACACACCCAAGAAGGCATTTGCAAAGGCCATACCCGCCATAGTGGAAGCATGAGCCATCTTTTCCCTGGCTTTTTTGTTGGCTGCCCCTTCATTATACGCCTGAGGCAGGTATTTAAATATAAGCCTTATGGCTTCCAATGCCATGCCGTTAGTATACTCTGAGGCCAATACGGATACATATGCTTCGATGGCATGGGTTAGAGCATCAATACCTGAGGCAGCTGTCAAAGATTTTGGCATGTTCATCATCAGCTCAGCATCTACCACTGCCATGTCAGGAGTCAGTTCATAATCTGCTAAAGGATATTTTATCCCGGTCTTCTCATCGGTGATTACTGCAAAGGGGGTAACTTCCGAACCTGTGCCGGCAGTTGTGGTAATTGCCACCAGCATGGCCTTTTCTCCCATTTTGGGGAAGGTGTAAACCCGCTTTCTTATATCCATAAATCTCATGGCCAAATCTTCAAACTTTATCTCGGGATGTTCATAGAGGACCCACATGATTTTTGCCGCGTCCATGGGAGAACCTCCGCCTATGGCAATAATTACATCTGGCTCAAAGAGCCTCATTTCCTCTGCCCCTTTTCGTGCTGTAGCCAAAGTGGGATCAGGTTCCACATCGAAAAATACTTTTACATCTATATCATACTGCTCCAAAGGTTGTATCACATTGTCTACAAAACCCAAATCATATAGAGTCTTATCTGTGACTATGAAGGCTCTCTTTTTGTTCATGTCTTTTAATTCTTTTAAAGCAAAGGGAAGGCAGCCGTACTTAAAGTATACTTTTTCCGGCACTCTAAACCAAAGCATGTTCTCTCTCCTCTCGGCAATACTCTTGATATTTAGCAGGTGCTTTACTCCAACATTTTCAGAAACTGAGTTGCCGCCCCAAGTACCGCAGCCGAGAGTAAGTGAAGGTTCAAGTCTAAAATTATATATATCACCAATGGCCCCTTGTGATGATGGCATATTTATAATAGTTCTTCCAGTTTTCATCACAGCTCCAAACTTTTCAATTCGGTCCCTTGAATTGTTTTGGTCAGTGTAAAGGACCGACGTATGCCCAAAGCCCCCAAGCTGCACCAGTCTCGACGCCTTTTCCAAAGCTTCATCAAAGGTCTTTACTCTATACATGGCCAGGATAGGGGAAAGTTTTTCATGGGAAAAGGGCTCTTCCAGTTCCACTGACTCAACTTCTCCAATTAACACCTTGACATCCTTTGGCACTTCCACATCGGCCATTTTAGCTATTGTATAAGCCGACTGACCTACTATATCCGGGTTTATTCTTCCATTTACCAAAATGATTTCTCTAACTTTGTCTATTTCATCTTCTTTAAGTATATAAGCACCTCGCCTAATAAACTCATCTTTTACTTCATCATATACCTGGTCCATTACTATTACTGACTGCTCAGAAGCACATATGACTCCATTGTCAAAAGTCTTTGAAAGTAAAATGGAGTTTACAGCCATCTTGATGTGGGCTGTCTCATCGATAATGGCGGGAGTGTTGCCTGCCCCAACACCTATGGCCGGTTTCCCTGAAGAATATGCAGCCTTAACCATACCTGGGCCACCAGTGGCTAGGACCAAATCAGATTCTTTCATCAGCATTTGAGAAAGCTCGATGCTGGGCTCATCAATCCAACCTATGATACCTTCTGGGGCTCCCGCCTTTACCGCAGCATCCAAGATGATTTTGGCAGCAGCAATGGTAGACTCCTTTGCCCTGGGGTGGGGAGAAAAAATAATGCCGTTTCTTGTCTTAAGGGCAATCAACGCTTTAAAAATGGCAGTGGAAGTTGGGTTCGTAGTTGGAACAATGGCAGCAATAACGCCAATGGGCTCTGCAACTCTTTCAATGCCGAAAGAATTATCCCTTTCAATGACACCACAGGTCTTTTCATCTTTATATTTGTTGTAGATGTATTCAGAAGCAAAGTGATTTTTAATCACTTTATCCTCCACAATACCCATACCTGTTTCTTGGCAAGCCATTTTAGCAAGACTAATCCTGGCATTGTTTGCAGCCATGGCAGCCTGTCTGAATATCTCATCCACCTGTTCTTGTGTAAAATTTGAGTATTTCCTCTGTGCATCCCTGACTTCATTGAGTTTTAATGACAATTCTTCCACATTTGTAACCTTCATAAAATCACTTCCTTTGTTTCCAAAATAATTTTTCTGAGATTGTTAAATGTTTCACAAATCTTGGTATAAAAAATATGCTGTGTATTTTATTATGAATTTGTGATAGTTTTCACTTTCACGATTATTATACTACATGATTTTTTACCAGTCAATATTATTTTTATTTTTTTTATATGCCTATTTAACCAGATTGTTTTGATTTTATCTTTTGTTGACAAAATTTTTCCAGCACAATATAATGTATTTATCTTTTATGTTACTTAATGTTTATATTTATAATACTTTTTTGCTAGAATAATAGGAAAAAAATATTAGACCAGTAAAAGGGCAAACCTATCGAAAGGTAGGGGCGCAAAGCTACGAGTCTACGGTGAATAACACTATGACAGTCGGGCTGCCAAGGTTTATTTTTTATTTTGATTACAAAAGCCATGGCAAGCTGTCCATGGCTTAATTAATACCTTTAATCAATACAATATAATAAAGGCGGTAATGAATATGAATGTTGATCACATCAATCCTTTCATCCAAGCCAGTAGAACAGTCATGAAAACTGTGGCCAATATCGATGTTACTTTAGGCAAAGTGTATTTGAAAACTTCCCCTTATTCCAGCGATACCGTGGTAGTTGTCGTTGGTTTAATGGGTGCCCTTCGGGGGCAGGTCCTTTTTAGTATGGACAAACCCGTAGCATTGCAAATTGCATCAGCTATGATGATGGGCATGACCATTACTGAACTAGACGAAATGTCAAAAAGTGCTATTGCGGAATCAGCTAATATGATTTTGGGCAATGCTGCGACTCTTCTGTACAATAATGGCGTAAAAATCGAAATCACTCCGCCATCCCTAATGATGGGAGACAATATCCAAATATCCACACCAAATATGAAAACCCTCTGCATTCCACTTCTTCTCAGCACTGGCGGGAAAATAGAATTGGATATTGCATTAGTGGAGAATAATTAAACACAAAACAAAAAAGCCAGATGCCATAAATAGATGGCATCCGGCTTTTTAATTTTGTCACATCATAAAGACGCACCAGGTCCATTACTGGAACACCCACTATGCCTGCTACAGCAACTAGTGAAGACCATGCAACGATAGTTCCGCCGCCTGACCAAACAGAACCCATTTGGCCTACTGCTCCAAGGACTGCTGCTATCTGGGTATTGCCGCTAGCAATGGCTCCCGCTAAGGTTCCGGTCATTGGTAGTCCAACAAAGCCTGAACCGTCAAGACCGGCAATCATACCTACCAGGAGTATGCCAAAGGCTGCAAGAAAGCCATTGGCCTGTATGGTGCCTGCAAGCATTTGACCTATGTCGAAAAGATATCCAGGAGCACCCTCACCCATTATACGCACTGCAGTTTCTGAATTTCCAAGGTAAAAGAATCCGGCAATGGGAATTATGGGACCCATTACTTTAAAAGCAAACACAAATCCATCAGCTATATAATCGCAAATTACGTCAAAACCTTTACCCTTGTGAACTAAAAGGGATGCAATAATTGTTACCAATACTGCTGTTCCGCCTAAAAGGGCAGAAGCGTCGCCGCCTTTTAGCTGGAAGATAGACATGGCCAATACTACGAAAGTTATTGCAATCACAAGGACAAGCACTAAAATACCTGCATATTTTTCTCCCTTAATCTCATTATCCTGAGTTTTGTCCGTATTTTCTGATAATACTTTTATATCCTGCTTGGAGAATTTTTTAATATCATCCCGTGACATAAAATACCCAATGACAATAGCGGTTATACCTGTGATTAAGGACAAAATACCTCCATATTTGGTAGCTATAGCTGCTGGAATTCCGGCAGCTTTTGCTGTAAGCCCGGGAGCACCTTGAATGATTATGTCCCCTGAAAGGGCCATTCCCTGTCCGGCAAAGGCTAATGCCATAGCACAGAGCATGGGAGGAAGGCCTGTTTTAATTGCTACTGGCACCAGCAATGCCCCTATCAATGGAACAGCTGGCGTTGGCCAGAAAAACAGAGAGATTAAATAGGTGGAAACAATTAAGACAAGGTAGCTAACTGCCGGTGAAATCATCAACTTCTTTAACGGCTTGACCATATATTCGTCAGCGCCAGTTATACTGATGGATTTTAACATCATTACCATAAATGCGATAATTAGGAAAATGTTGAATAAGTCTTGACCTGCCACTAAACTGGCGTTAAATATACTTAAAATACCGTTGATAAAGCTTCCGCTAAAAAGCCAGCCTATCAAAAAAGTAAAAATCATTGATGGAATAACTACATTGCGTCGAAATAGCATTGCCACTATGACCGAAAGTATTCCGGCTACATACAACCAATGTCCTACAGTCATTCATATCCTCCTTAAATTGCTTTTAGAAAATAATTATCATCTTCGACAAAAATAGGCGACATGAGTTATTATAAAAGACCGTTAGTGATAACTCAACCGGTAATGTTTGTTAGTTCTGAAAATTTTTCACAAAATAAAAAACCGCTACAAGCATTGTTTGTAGCGGCCTGCTTTCCCTTTTCAGTCAGGGGAATTTTCAGTTTAACCTTCTTCTATTTTGTCAATTATAGCTTTAACAAAAGCCGGTAAATCCTTGGGAGTTCTAGATGTTATAAGATTACCATCTACCACTACTTCTTCATCCACGTACTCTGCACCTGCATTTATTATATCATCCTTAATTGAGAAGAACCCAGTTAGTTTTTTGCCTTTTACATCACAGCAAGAGGTCATCATCCAAGGTCCATGGCAGATTGCTGCAATGGGCTTTCCTAATTTGTCCATTTCCTTTACAAATTTAATGGTGTGTTCATTTCTCCTCATATGATCAGGAGAATAGCCTCCCGGTATAACAACTGCATCGTAATCTTCAGCTTTTACGTCTTTGGAAGCATGGGTGCTTTTTTCGGTATAAGTGCTTTTACCAGGGTATACTACGTCTTTTTCTGAACCCACCAAGTGAACCTCATACCCCTCCTCTTTCAAGCGGAAATAAGGATAAATTAACTCTTTTTCATCAAAAAACTTCTCAATAAGTATTGCAACCCGCTTCATATAACATACCTCCTGCTTAAAATATTAAACTACATTTGTATATATAATTTGACACACTTTGTTTTTTTCCTTCTATTTGCATTATTAATTCTTTTCTAATGAATATGTGTAAAAAAATATCGCCGCATCTAGCGGCAAATATCTTTTTTACTAAACTTAATCCTCATCAATTGTTATGAACATTTTCTTTACGTCTTTCTCTGCTTTTGCAATCTTTTCTTTAGCAACTCTATCTTCAAAGAGGTATTTCCACAACATGATACGCACCTCCGTTGATAATGATTTTCATTCTATGTATATTATATTCCTATATCCATTTTTAGTCAAGGGCTTTTTAAAAAAAAACGGTCTTTTTATCTCAAAAGACCGGCTGTCTTTATTAATCTTCACCTTTTTGGCCGTACTTTCTGGCAACTTCCTCCCGTGTAAGGCGTATATCCTCTTCCTCCAAAAGCACAGGGACCCCTGCACAACATGCAGCAAAATAACTTTTACAACATATCTCCAATAGCTCCACATTGCCGTAAGCCTCTTCTAAATTTCTCCCTGCTCCTATACAGCCGTGATTTGCCAAAAATGCCACATTTGTGCCCCGCATTGCCTTTTCCGCATTTACAGCTAATTCTTCAGAGCCAATTCTGGCATATTCGGCACATTTGACAGGGCCGCCAAAGACACAGGCCATTATATCTAGAAACACCGGAAGGGGTTTTCTAAGAGATGCATAGGCTGTGGCATATGTGGAATGGGTATGTATGACTGCATTAAACTCAGGCCTTGCCTTTAAAATCATCCTATGCATGTTTTTCTCCACTGAAGGACGCCTTTTGCCGCCGATTTGATTGCCCTCCATATCCAACATAACAATATCATCAGCGGTAATTTCCTCATAGGGCATTCCAGATGGTGATATGAGAAAAGCATTTTCCCCCGGAATCCTAAGGCTGATATTCCCCCCTGTTCCGGTGACCAACCCTGCTCTGAACATTTTTTGGCCAAAATCCACAATCTGTTGAGCTAACTCTTTGTTAATTTCCTTCATTTTCCTTCCCCCATTCTAAATTTCATATTATCATACCCTCTTTTCCCTTTTCAATAATATAAGCACCTAATCATTTCCATGAAACTTTTTACTGCATTTTATCGTCTATTAATGTGAAAGGAAAATTAAATCAGGAGTGATGATGTTGAAAAAAGCTTTATTAATTTTCACAGCAGTCCTTTTGGTAACTTTATTTATAAACGGCTGCACCAGCAGTGAGGCATTACATAATGAACCTCCAAATGAAAATAATGAAAACAATGAAAATAATGCAGCTAATGAAAATCTGCCATCCATTGCTGGAATTTGTCTAGATGATGCCGCCGAAATAGTTGATATGATTTTAGGAGAAGATTATGAAGAAACTTTTAGCGAAATAGAAGGTCACTTTGGTGAATCCTACTACATGAGAGATTATAAAGACGGTCTATCCCTTATAATCGGCAAAGACACCGGCAAAGTATTGGAGATTGAGCTCACTTCAACAAAATATAAAACTTGGTTAGGGGACCAGATTGGTGATACTGCCGACAAGGTCTTGTCAAAATACCGTGAAAAATACGCAGAACCCGAAACCATTCACAGTGACGGGAAACTTGAAGGCTGGTTTGATGTAGGCGATGGTATTATCCTCATATTCGACTTTAACAAAGACGACAACATGATTATAAATAAGAATATTTCACCAGACTCAAAAGTAGAATTAATAAAACTAACCAAAATGCAGTATCTAGACTAGCCCTTGAAAAGCAAAGCACCATCTTTCTGATGGTGCTTTGCTTTTACTGAAATATTTTGTTCCTTTGGCATTTCAATAACAATCTATTCGATAATGAAACACTTCTATATTACTTCATCTTAAGAAGCTCCCTGTTCTTGTTGAGTTCTCTTGCTACAGCTAAAAACTTTTCATTTAACTTTTCTTTTTCTTCTTCATCAACTGTTTCATCAAGTTTGCCCGATAAAAATGCCAGCTCTAGTTCCAAGCGCTTAATGTTGTCACTTATTAATCGAAAATCTGCCCCAATTTCTTTTTGGGCTTTTTGATATTTGTTTTTTGCCAAATAATATTCATAGTCCCCTTCAAAGCAGTAAAGTTTTCTATCTTCTATTGTAAAAATTCTATTTGCCAAGCGCTTTATAAAATACCTGTCATGGGACACAAAAATAATGCTGCCTTCAAATTCTTCCAAAGCTTCTTCCATTTTTTCTTTTGATACTATGTCCATATAATTGGTGGCCTCATCTAAAACCAACAAATGGGCCCCTGATAAAATAAGTTTTGCAAAGGCAACTCTACCCTTTTCCCCCATGCTTAAGTTGCCAATCTTTTTAAACACATCGTCCCCTCTAAAAAGTAAACTGGCAAGGAGCAGGCGAGTTTCTTCAACTTTATTTCCTTCCACCAAAACATCATCCAGGATTGTAGCTTCATTGTTTAAGTTGTCAAGTTCTTGGGCAAAGTAGCCGATTTTCACTGAAGGACTTATCTTAAGCTTGCCGCTGAAATCTTTATCCAAACCGCATATTATTTTAAGCAAAGTGGACTTCCCAACACCGTTTTCACCAAGCAAGGCAATTTTATCCTGAGGCTTTATGTCAAATGAAACATCTTGAAATATTTGCCTGTTGCCAAAACTCTTGGATAAATTTTTCCCCTGGACGAGAAACTTGGGAAACTTTCTTCCAGTAATGCTTTTATTTATAATATCAAAAGCCGGCGACACAGGCTTTTTGGGTTTATCAATTTTTTCCCTTTCAATTCTTTCCAGCTGCCTTTGTTTAGCTTTTAAAACCCTAGCATGTTTTGTGGCCCTAGACCTGTAATAATCGTTAGTGCCTGCCCCTTTGTGGGCACTGTTGTACCAGCTCCTCCTATCATTTATCTCTTGTTTTAATTGGGAAATCCTCATCTGCTGCTTGTTGTATTCTTTTGTGAGGCTTTTTATCTCATTTTCCTTTTGAATTTTATATGATGAGTAATTCCCATCATAAGCCTTTAATTCCTGAGGAGTTAACTCCCATATTTTATTTGCTACCTTATCTAGAAAAAATCTGTCATGGGATATGACTAAAATTGGTTTACTGATTTTTAAAACAAACTCTTCTAGCCAGGCCAAACTCTTCATATCAAGGTGGTTTGTGGGTTCATCCAGGATAAGAAAATCGAATTCTGCCACACAAGCCTTAAAAAGGGCCAGTTTTGTTTTTTCGCCGCCACTTAAGCTTATGGCTTTTTGCCTCCACTTGTTCTCTCCAAGGCCCACCTTTACCAGATTCTTTTTTACAATAGCTTCCACATGAGCCCTATTATCGTAGGACTTTAAAGCCACCCTAAGAGCCTCATCATATACTGTTATATTTTCATCAAAAACCGGGTATTGCTCTATATATAAAACTTTTATATAAGATGGAGAGTAGGTAATAGTTCCACTGTCTTTCTCTTCCAAACCCGCCAAAAGCTTGGCAAGAGTGGTTTTTCCTACACCATTTACTCCCACTAAGCCCACTCTATCCCCATCACTTATGTGACCACTAATCTTTTCAAAAACTCTCTTCCCTCTGTAGCTCTTTGAAAGCTCAGTAAAATTAATATTCATAAAAATCATCTCCAATCTTTTCTATAAAAACAAAAACTGCAGCAAACACCTAAGTAAGTGCTATGCTGCAGTAAATTACAAATAATTCATATAGAAGCTATATGAGGCAGGTTCAAAGTTCCTGCATCATATTAAGAAATCCAATCTAAATTTACTTAAGTGTTTTTTAACTAATCTATCCTAAAAATGAGACACGAATCCCCAGGCAATCTTGAGGGTTCTCCCATCCTTTTTAGGATATATTTAATTACTTAGTTAAAAAACACTTTCCTCATTTGACACCTCAAAAAGTTTGATTTGTTATATTATAACAAATAGAAGCTATCAAGGCAAGGTGCCTGTGGTACCTGACCCCTAAGTTATATAAGCCATTGAAAGTTGTTGACCTTTCCTGACCTTTGTTGTATCATAAAAATTGAAAGAAGGTGTAAATTATGGATATAAATAAATACACACAAAAATCCCAGGAAGCCATATTAAAAGCTCAGGATTTAGCAGTGGAGCGCCACCATCAGGAAGTAACTAGCCGTCACCTGCTTTATGCACTACTTCTTCAAAAGGACGGCATTATCCCTCGCCTTATAGAAAAATGCGGAGCAGATGTAAATCAAGTTATATCCTTTGCGGAAGACATAGTAAATCGAATACCCTCTGTTCACGGCTATGACGGGCCCTTGGCCATGAACACAGGCCTTGCCAGAGTTTTCATCAAGGCAGAAAAAGAAGCCCAAATCATGAAAGATATGTTTGTAAGCGTAGAGCATTTGCTGCTGGCACTCCTGGCCGAAGGTGACAGAGAGGTAAAGGAAGTCTTTAAAAAATCCGGCATTGATAGAAACCAGCTGCTTTCTGCCCTTAAAGAAATTCGAGGCAATCAGCAGGTAACCGGGGAAAATCCTGAAGCCACATATGAAGCCCTTGAAAGATACGGCAGGGACCTTACCCGCCTTGCCCGGGAAGGAAAACTGGACCCAGTTATCGGCCGTGATGATGAAATAAGGCGGGTCATGGAGATCCTATCCAGGCGCACCAAAAACAATCCTGTCATCATAGGGGAAGCGGGTGTTGGGAAAACTGCTGTAGTGGAAGGCCTTGCTCGCCGCATAGTGGCAAAAGACGTCCCTGATGGCCTAAAAGACAAGCGCATCATAGCCCTAGATATGGGTTCCCTAATAGCCGGCGCCAAGTTTAGAGGTGAATTTGAAGAAAGACTAAAGGCAGTTTTAAAGGAAATAAAAAAATCCAACGGCCAAGTAATACTTTTTATCGATGAACTTCACACAGTAGTTGGCGCAGGAGCTGCCGAGGGTGCCCTGGATGCAGGAAACCTTCTAAAGCCTGTGCTGGCCCGGGGAGAATTAAGAGTCATTGGTGCCACCACCATAGATGAGTACCGAAAATATATTGAAAAAGATGCTGCCCTTGAGCGGCGCTTTCAGCCTGTGATGATAAATCCTCCATCGGTGGAAGACACTATTTCCATACTTAGGGGTCTTAAGGAAAGATACGAAGTATATCACGGTGTCCGTATCCAGGACAGCGCCATTATAGCAGCAGCTACCCTTTCTGATAGATATATTTCCGACAGATTCTTGCCTGACAAAGCCATTGACGTAATTGATGAAGCAGCTGCTCGCCTTCGCACTGAAATTGACAGCATGCCAGTGGAACTTGATGAGATAAAGCGGAAGATAATTCAGCTTCAAATAGAAGAAACTGCACTGAAAAAGGAAACAGATGAATTGTCCCTAAAAAGGCTGGAAAATATTCGAAAGCAGCTAAAAGAGCTCAGCAAAGAATTTGAAGAACTCAAAGCCATATGGGAAAAGGAAAAAGATGAAATTAGCCGCATTCATAAAATCAAATCTGAAATTGAGACTGTTAAAGTTGAAATTGAAAAAGCCGAACGGGAATACGACCTAAATAAGGCGGCAGAACTTAAATTTGGCAAACTAAATCAGTTGGAAAAGGAATTGAAAGCCCAAGAAGAAGCTATTAGACAAAGGCAAAATCAAAGAACCCTTTTGAAAGAAGAAGTAGATGAAGAAGAAATAGCCCGAGTTGTCAGCCAGTGGACGGGCATTCCATTAAATAAGATTATGGAAGGTGAAAAGCAAAAACTCCTTCATCTAGAAGAAATCCTGCACCGACGGGTCATAGGGCAAGATGAAGCAGTAAGAGCAGTTGCCGATGCGGTCCTTCGAACCAGGGCAGGCATCAAAGATCCTGGAAGACCTGTAGGCAGCTTTATATTTTTAGGCCCTACAGGGGTGGGGAAAACTGAACTTGCCAAAGCACTAGCTGAGGCTCTTTTTGACGATGAGCGAAATATCATCAGAATAGACATGTCAGAATACATGGAGAAACACTCTGTTGCAAGGCTTATCGGAGCACCCCCGGGGTATGTAGGATATGATGAAGGAGGCCAGCTTACAGAAGCCGTTCGCAGAAAGCCTTATTCGGTAGTGCTCTTTGATGAAATAGAAAAGGCTCACAACGACATATTCAACGTGCTCCTTCAAATACTAGATGACGGGAGACTTACCGACGGCAAAGGCCGCACTGTAGATTTTAAAAATACAGTGCTGATTATGACCTCAAATATCGGAAGTCAGGAAATCTTAGAATATCAGGCTAAAAATGGAGAAGATTTCTCTAAAATAAAGGAAAAAGTATTAAATCTCTTAAAACACTACTTTAAGCCTGAGTTTTTAAACAGAGTAGATGAAATCATAGTCTTTGAACCTCTTGGTCCAAGACACATGCAAAAAATCGCAGAACTCCTACTTAAGCGATTTGCCCAGCGGGTAATGGATTCTATAGGCCTAGAGCTTACTTGGTCAGAAAAGACCATAAACTACCTGGCGGAAAAGGGGTATGATCCCAGCTTTGGCGCAAGGCCCGTAAAGCGACTTATACAGCAAAGTATCGAAACCCCTTTAAGCAGACGGATTATACAGGGAATAAAACCCGGCACAAAAATAAATCTAGATGAACTTATATGAATATTTCGGGACAGGTACAAAATATTCAAATTCACCTGAAACCAGCTAATCAAGGGACTCGCCCTTATTTATTTGGCCATTTTTAATTCTATTGGCCAAATCCTTCACTTTCTCCTCTATTATCTTTGCTGTCCTTATAAACTCTTCATCACTTTTGCCACTGGGGTCATCAAGACCCCAGTCCTCTCTGTGCCTTGCCGGAAGGGGCGGACAAACCACATTGCAGCCCATGGTTACAACTACGTCAACTGCCGGTATCTGGCTGATTAGTTTAGAATGCTGTGTTTTATTCATGTCGATGCCGTAGAGCTTTTTTATGATCCGCACAGCGTCTTGGTTTATCTTTGGCTTTATTTCCGTTCCTGCCGAATAAGGGTCAAAAACATCTGATGCAAATAGCCGAGCTATTGCTTCTGCCATCTGAGACCTGCACGAATTGTGGACACATATAAAAGCAACCTTAGGTTTCATCATATCATCCTTCTGTGAATTTTCCCTTAATGACAAAAGTTTTGTGTCATGTACAGTGTTCCTGTAAGTCTAGTGTCGTCCATTTGAAAAGCCACACCCACTCCCAAATATTTATACTCACTTCTTAGCATATTTTCCCTATGGCCTTTCGAATTATACAAAGCTCCAACAGCCCTATAGGCAGTACCATAACCCATGGCGATATTTTCTCCTAAACCTCTATATCCGCTCAAGAATTTTGCCGCTCTATCACCTAAAGTATCTCCATTTAATGAATCATGACTGAAATAATTCTTTTCAGCCATATCTTTAGAATGGTACAATGCCATTTCAGCCAGGTCCTCTCTCCAAACCAATGGTTTTCTACCGTGTCTGAGCCTGTATACATTTGTCAAATCAAAGGCCTGCCTCTCAAAAGACCTGGCTACTTCCTCACTATAATATTCCTCACCGAAGCTGAGTTTATTGCCATAAGTAATGCTTTCCAAAATAAATGTGGATACACTATAATCATTATGTATGTCCCACAATATTTCAAGGCCATCTTCTTTTAAATGAATCACATTTATTCTAAGATTATATTTCTTCGCTATGTCCCTTTGAAGATCTCCTATTTTCAAATCATTATTTAACACCCAAGAGGAAGCATTTGTAGCAAAAGCAACTATTTTATTGTCATAAACTCCAACTTGTATATAATGCTCTAAATCATCATTGTAAATATACCAATCATAATATTTGCCGCTTTTATCAATCCTGCTAGGCTCTCCCATGGTGGCTATTAATTCATCAACTTTCTGCCCCATACGAAGTTTTACGCCTAAGGTATCATTGTAAAATGTATTATAATAATCCGGAGATTTGATAATAACTTCCCTTTTGGCACCATCCCATTCCACATCATAGCCTAAGGCTTCGGATATGAACCGGATTGGCACCAACACTCTTCCGTTTTTTACAATTGGCGATACATCCAGCACCACACTATTGCCATTGACAAGGGCTATATTCGAACCCACTGTCAGTTCTATGGTATTACCATCAACACTTCCAGTAGCTTTTTGCAATTCTTGGTTCCATGCTATGTCCGTTGCTCCATAAGCTTCAAATACAGCTCTAAAAGGCACCAAAGTCCTGTTATTTTGTAAGATTGGCGGTACGTCAAAAGTCAACTGTTTCCCATTTGCAATGACAACAATGGGTTTTTCACTGGCAAATGCCGCTTCTGGCATAAAAACCATAAAAATAAATGTAATAAATATTGCTGTTATTATAGTTTTTTTATACATTTGATACCTCCTACCTGTTGAATATTTAGGGGACGGGTACAAAAAATTCATTGCCTTATCAAAATTTAATCAAGACTTTGACACTAGCCGCTGCACCATAGAATAACTTAAATCCGTCAATTCTGCTATCTCTTTGTATGTCAATTTTA
>JAMNZY010000206.1 GCA_023622055.1 Bacillota bacterium | reverse complement strand
GACGGGATCCAGTATTTCGTTAGTATCTGCTTCGGCACATCTTCATGCACATCATAAATGACCTTTTTACCCTTTAGCTTTAACATGATCCCGACAGGGATAAGCTCCGGATCATGAAAATGATAAATATCGGCATCTTCGGCTACAGCCGCTTTATAAACCTGCCAAACAGTTTTTGTCATCCTCTCCCGCCTGTTTTTTGGCTTCGGCACAGGTCGTATGCGCACCCCATCAACGACATCATTTTTATCATGGGGAACAACAAGCACGACTTCATATCCGGCCCGTGCCAGCGTCCGACACTCCTTGTAAAAAATACGAGTGTCAATAGGGGAATGGACGGATGTTAAGTGGCAGACTTTAGTTTTATTGAACACTTTTTACCCCTTCCTTCAACAAAGGTGGACCGAGAGCTAAATAGCCAAAGAATTATCAAACTAGGCCCAAGGCTATGAGTTAATAATGCTGTAGTAAGATCAGCGCTTGTGAATAAAGAGAAAAAGGGTACTATAACTAAAGAAGTAGAAAACCATAATGGTAATCGATTTTTAGAGAGAGAATCAACAATACCCAGCAATAATCCAACAATAAATGAATAAACAATCATACCACAGAATCCAAAATGCATATAGGATGTCGCCAAAAAGCCATTATTCATCCAAGTGTATGGATGACCTTGAAGGTAGACGCTAATCATTTGTGGGGGTGAGTATGCAAAAGGGTAATTAATAAAAGATGAAAGAACGCTATTAGACATATAGACGAATCCCTCTTGGGAGAAGAAATCATAGTAGGCATAATTCAAACGTGCAGGAACAAAAAAAACACGGCGGATTAATAGGGAGGCGGGTACTACCTGTTTAAATACAATTGCCAATATAACAGTTAATCCTATTGCTCCAAAAAGTGTTAAGAAAAATACATTCATTGTTCGATATTTTTGCAACAAAATAAAAAGTGCAATAATTAAAAGAGGGTAAAAAAGGACTGATTTATGGGAACTAATGCCAAAAAAAACTACCTGCAAACATGTAAAAAACACGAACAAAGTATATCGGCGCTTATAAAGCGACCAGCTTATTAACACTGGATTGAATAGTTTAAAAACCCATGTATTTAGATAGCCAAAAATTCCTACATTAATCACAGCCCCTACTTCACGTCGAAAATCATAAACTTTTAAAAGATTTAAATTAAAATACCTCAAGCCCCCTCTATATATCAAATACCCCAAAATAGTAATGGTAAAAATGAGGCTAACAATCCAGCCAAGCTTTATACCTCTCTTTATCCGCAATAGCTTGATTTCAGGAGTCATTTTAACAACTACTCTAACTACTATAAAAGATATAATTAACATGTAGGTATATAACCGATTTTCACCTCTAAGCCAATACAAGGATAACGTGGGTAAAACTGACATGGTAAATAATATATTTACCATGAAGTCTGAAGGCTTTCTGATTTTCCAGGGCAATAGAAAAGCAATAAAAAGCGTAATAAACAATGATTCTATCAGTTTGTGTATATCAGGATTAAATGTAAAACCAGAATAAGCATATAATGGAGAAATAACAAAATAATAACTTAAGTTAAGACTTATCCATAAAAGTAAAATGCAAAGAACAAAAACTAATCTGCCATATGATAAATTTATATTAAAAGAAGATTTTACATTAGTCATCTATATTCTACCTCTAATTCCTTGAATTATAAGCAATAATAATATATCTTAAAAAACAACAATTTAAAATATATCATTTTAACGATTTAGCACATAAATAAGTGGCGGTAAAGCAAAAAGCCACATACCTCAAACCCCCACCAACACCTTACCGTAAAGCTCCCTGTCCTTCCTTGAGAGCAAGCTGCTGTTGTGCCATAACAACGTAAAATCACCATTAAACATTTTACACGTTTCTGCCAGCTTTTGGATCAAAGAGAGGGACTTTTCATGCGAAAGTCCCATATATTGGCCTCCCAGCATGCTGCCTTCCATCACTATCAAGGGCCTTTCGCGCAAGGCTAAATGTTTCCGTTGCAGAATGTCGTAAACGGGATACTCAAAACACACTCCGCAGCGAAATCCGACGTGATCCGCAAAGGTCAATGTGCTGTCGTAATCTAGCCCTGCTTCCTCCCACGCCCGCCACGTCGTGGGAGCCTCCCAGCGCAGGTAATGCTGCCTTCCG
>JAMNZY010000015.1 GCA_023622055.1 Bacillota bacterium | reverse complement strand
AAAATGTATAAAGAAGCTGAATATGACCGCTGGGCTAATGTTTTGAGGAAAAGTCTTGATATTGAAATGCTCTATAAAATAATGGGAATAAAAGTATAAGGAGCCGGAGCGTGATAGAAATGTTTGATTTCAGTAAAAGAGAAAAGATACTATTAGGTCTTTTACTGATATTAACCATTTCTACAATATCAATATCGTATTATGCCTTTTTCAAAAAAGAACCAGAGATAGCTTTTAAACTTGAAGATACACCAGCAGTTCCTGTGACAGCTCCAGTGGCAGAATCAGAGAAAATTGTAGTCCACGTGGCAGGCGCAGTTAAAAATCCTGGCGTTTATATTCTTGAAGAAGGACAAAGAGTAAAAGATGCCATAGATATAGCAGGAGGCCCCCTTCCTGAAGCTGACCTTTTAAGGCTTAATCTAGCTCAAAAAATTCATGACGAAGATAAGCTCTATGTTCCAAAAATAGGGGAAACCCCTGAACAATCAGAGCAGGAAAATGACCTATACGGAGCCACAGTGGGCATCAGCTCGAAAAATGACGGCAAAGTCAACATAAATACTGCAGATGAAACAGAACTTACAAAATTGCCAGGAATAGGACCGGCAACTGCCCAAAAGATTATTGATTACAGAACTACCAACGGTTCTTTTAAGTCTATTGAAGACATCAAAAAAGTTTCGGGAATAGGGGATAAAAAATTTGAACAGCTAAAGGATAAAATTAAAGTAAAATAGTAAAGCCTAGGAATTAGCCCTAGGCTTTACTATTTTATCATTTTTATTATAGTCTCATCGTTCTGATTGGCTATCTTTTGGAGCAGTCTATGCACCCTAAAAACGAATCATAGCCATAATCCCTAATACAAAGCTGATGATATTTGCAGTTATGGCATAGGCTATGCGCCTTTGCTTTGAATGCTGAACTAGATATTTAGAAAATAACGTAGCTTCAACTGCCAAAATCAACAGCTCAAAGGGGACATATGTTAAAAGTGCCGCTATTACTCCTGAAGTATACATGACCTTAAATACACTGGCGGTGAACATAAGCTGTGTAAAAACATTTATCAATAAAAAGGGTTTCCAGTTTTGCTTAATATTAAAACCAAATAAAATGAGGACAAGGCCTTCAATTATCAGAGTTGCAGTGCAGGTTACTATAAACTGCACAATATATGCCAAGACAACAGAGTCTTGTGAAAGCCTTCTAGTATTACAATCAAAGTAAGCGGTGCTGCGAAATGTTTTTCTCTCTACCGCATTTTTAGATACTATTATATCTTTATCTTCAGTAACTATAATTACTTTAAACTTATCCGGGACACCTACATAACTGAATTCATGCACCATCTCCTCGCCTTTTCTAATTCCTTCTAAGTTTCCAAAAAGGGGGACTTTCGTACCAGTAACAAGAGCTGGACGCCAACCATTTCCCCTATAATTTTTTAGCATGTCGTACATATCTGGATACTTGACTTCGTCTCTCTTAACATTTTCATAGGAATACTTGCTTTCATAATCCACCAATAAATCCAGATAATACTCACATTTAGGTGGATTTTTTACTATTACTTTAAGGGAAGGCTTTGGTCCTACATCCGCATTGGCCTTTGCCGGGATTGCCAAAGCACAGCAGAGCAATAGGAGGAGGATTAGCCAGTATTTTTTCATTTTATTACCCTCCAAAAAAAATATACTTCAATAATATCAAAAAATTCACCTTATTAAGCGTAAAGATAAAAATTGACTTTGCGCATAGTAATGGTAATGGCACCTTGACTCCTCTTGGGCAGAACTGATATTCCCAATTCAGCCGTTTATTATAACAAAAAAATTGGCATGATGTTCATATCGAATGTTTCCCTTGAACAAGTCTTACGGATACTTAATAAGCAAGAGAAGCAGGGTTTAAATATGAACCTGATGAAAAGCCCAAAGGAGATATACACATGTCAAAAAATTATAAACGGTTTATGAACGCTGCTGGTCAGAATAATAGTCGTAAGAATATACAAATTTGACAAGCCATGTATACTTCTGGTATAAGTAATATATAATATTATAAAGTAAGGAAATTTATAGAAAAAGGATTTTTACTTAATATGTAGAAATCCTTAATAGACATTTCACAAAGGGGGAGTTTTGTGTTTTCGCTTAAAGCCCATAAATGGGCTATAGTCTCCGGAATGGTGGCTGTGGTCATTCTCGGAGCAGCTATTTATGCAACATTGGAAAAAGAGGTGGTTATTAGAGACGAAGATAAGGAAGTTGAAGTTTCAACTTTTGCCAATACAGTAGAGGAGCTGATAGAAGAAAAAAACATAACTTTAGACCCTGAGGATTTGATTTTGCCAAGTCTGGATACCAAGCTGAAGGAAGGTATGCGGATAACCATAAAAAGAGCTTTTCCGGTAAAGATAACCGTTGACGGCAAAGAAATAGCTATAAAAACTCAGCCTAATACGGTAGAAAATATCCTGAAAAAGGCAGAAGTCAGTCTAAATGAAAAAGATAAAATTCAGCCTGCTCTCAGCGAATACATATCAGCAGATGCTGAAATAAATATAGTTAGAGTTAATGAACGAGTTACAACAGAGATTAAGAGCATACCTTTTGAAACTGTATCCAGGAAGGACTATAACCTTCCTTTAGGAGAGAAAAAAGTAATCCAAAAGGGTGAAGAAGGCCAAGAAGAAGTGACCACAATAGAAATATTAGAAGATGGCAAAGTTGTTTCTACAACTACTAAATCCAAAGTTATAAAGGCACCCAAACCTCAGATTGTGCTTACCGGTGCCCTTCAAGTTGCATCCCGTGGCGGTGTTGAGTTTTCATACACAGAAAAACGCCGGATGTTAGCAACAGCTTATACTCATACAGGCAATCGTACCGCTACAGGCACCATACCCAGAGTAGGCGTAGTTGCTGTAGACCCGAAGGTGATTCCTTTGGGAACCAGGCTCTATGTTGACGGTTACGGCTTTGCACGGGCTGAGGACACTGGTGGTGCAATAAAAGGTGATAAAATAGACTTGTTTATGGACACCGCTGAGGAAACTAAGCGCTTTGGTAGAAGATGGGTCACTGTATATATATTAAAATAGATAAAAAAAGAGCACTGCAAATTATTAGATTTTGCAGTGCTCTTTTTTTATCTATATCTTTTTACGTAAGTGACATAGCGGATTTTTCTTTTATGTCGCTGATATCGTCTAATCCCCACCATTATCCTAAAGGGAGTATAAACAACTAAAATAAACGTAAGGGGCCAAAACCACCAAAAGGTATGTATTTTTCTATTTACATCATAGGCAGCTATTAAATCAACACTGCCTATTTCATCTTCTCCTTGAAGAAAAACCAGCTGACCAAGGACTTCACCTTTAGAGATAGGCGCCATTATATCCGGATAGATAATAGTTTTTGAGGTTATTGGTGGCCCGTTTTTTTCAACAACAGTAATAAATCCATCCTTTGTCACTAGTTTAACTGGATCCCCATATTTAACGTTTTCTTCTGCTATATCGGAACTCTCGTTTATTACCTTTCTTATTTCAAAATTTTCAAAGCCGTAATCTAACAGAGCAGCACTGTCTGACCAGATATTGGCATCGGATTTTAATACAACGGAAATCAGTTGCCAGCCGTTTCGAGTGGCTGATGCTACCAAAGTGCGTCCAGCTGTGCTTGTGTATCCAGTCTTAACACCATCTGCCCCTTCATAGGTCCAAAGGAGTTTATTTAAGTTTATCAGCTGTCTGTCCCATTCTTGCCCCTGCCAAGGCACTTCCATGGTTTTTGTAGAAACTATTTTCCTAAATTCAGGTAAGTTTAAAAGGGCATAACGTGAAATAAGAGCTAAATCGTAAGCAGTTGTCAAATGGCCCTTGTCGGTCAAACCGCTTGGGTTTACGAAGGTAGTACTCAATGCTCCAATTTCTCTTGCTTTTTCATTCATCATCTTCACAAAGGTTTCAACGTTACCGCCGATGTGTTCAGCTATAGCAATGGCAGCGTCATTTCCGGAATTGAGCATCATGCCGTAGAGCATTTCCTCTAATGTAAGCTTTTCTCCTTCTTCCAGATATATCCTTGTTCCCTCGGCAAGGGGTGGCTCCTTACTTGTAACAACTATATCTGAAAGATTGCCTTTTTCAAGAGCTAATATAGCTGTCATTATTTTTGTAGTACTTGCCGGTTCAAAAAGAGTATTGGCATTTTTTTCATATAATACCTTTCCAGTCAAAACGTCCATTACTATACCTGCTTGGCCGGTAATTTCTGGAGGAGAGGGCCCTTCATCGGTATTGGCAAAAGCTGCAGATGCAGAAAAAAACAATAAACAAAATATTTCTAATAAATATATAAACTTTATATATGTAAACTTTTTCATTGTTTCACCTCAAAGATGTTAAAATCAAATCTTAACAATCAACTCAAGGATTACATGCCAAAATTAAGTATACCAAACATAGGGATTCATGCCAACTGTATATTTATTGAAAAGCTCTCGTGAATAAAAACTGTCATAATCCTAAAAATAAATAGAAGAAATGGAGGGAATCCGACTATGAAAAGCCCTGCCAAATTAAAGTTTGCCCGCCCCATGTTTACATATAAGGACAGTTTAAAACAGCTCACCCAATCTCTAAAAGATTTAGAAGGTCAACTAGATGACAGTCTTCAACAGGCCCTTTCGAAATCTTCTAGCCTAGTGAAATTAAACAAAAGCATAAAGGAGATAGAACTTTTAAGTCAAGCGTTGACAGATATTATAGATAATAAAAGTCCTCAGGTAGAGGAATTGCTGATTTCTTTTCGCAAAATCCTATTTGAAAATCAAAGTTTTATTATGGAAGACATTCAAAAATCCCTGCTAAAAGCTGCAGAGGCCATGATAGATGCCAGTAATGGCATTACCCTAATGGCAAGTTTTGTTAACATGATCAAAATTTTAGAAAATCTTGAAAAAAGGATGAAAGGAACATGAGTTTTTTACAAGATTTGCTTCTTCATACTTATAAATCAATTATCCTGTTTACTATAAGTCTTGTAGTAGTTAGACTCATGGGTAAGCGGACAGTTGCCCAACTCTCTCCCTTTGACCTGATATTTATGATTATAATGGGCTCTGCCATTGCCATACCCCTGGAAGATCATGATATTAGCCTAACTCACGGCATCTTTCCAGTGATCATTACATCGCTGCTTAACTACTTTTTAGCTATTTTAATTACAAAAAATCGGAAAATAGAAAATTTCATACAAGGCACGTCCAGAGTTTTAGTTAGGCAAGGGGAAGTTATATTAGGCAACCTGAAAAAAGAGCGAATTACCATGGCAGATTTACTTGTTCTATTAAGGGAAAAAGGGGTAACAAATATTAATGAAGTGGAAGAAGCCACTATAGAACCAAATGGTAAATTAAGTGTAATAAAGAAAAAGTACATGCAGACGGTAACCCCTAGAGATTTAGGCCTGTGGTCTAATGAAGGGATTTTCCCAACTTTAATGATAGCTGAAGGTGAAGTGCTTCAGGACAATTTAGACAAAGTTGGAGTCAGTATCGATCAGATGCTCAGGGAACTCAATGAGAAGGGAATAACGAGGCTCAAAGATATCAGTGCTGCCTGGATTGACGAAGAGGGAAATGTAAGCATAAAGCGTATCAACGAAGGAATCATGCAGTGAGTAAGTTGGTGGTCATATGACAAGGGACAAAAAAAGTGTTTTCAACAAAATAGATGTAAGTGCAGAGGAGATAAAACAACAATTCGGTGTGGATTTATATTTGTTTTTAGATGCAGTGTCCCTAGGCCTTAATGATGCTGAAATAGCAGATCTTACCGGCTATGATTTAGACAAAGTGAAAAAAGTTAGAAAGCGTCTGGGAAATATCAGCAGTGAAATAGGTATTAATTACAAGAAAAACCTCCCCAAGCCTGACTAATTTTGACCTGACTATTTTTGATATGAAACAATTGAGCTTACTTATAAAGTGGATTGTGAAATATTTGACAATATCTTTTTTTATTTATATAATGTTTATAGAACATAAATTAAAGGTGTTAATTTGGGCAATGCTGAATTTTCTTTGAGCAGAGGGGAGAGTTTGTGTGAGAATAATAAGTGTTTGTGTTGGCAGTTCCTGTCATTTAAAAGGATCCTATGATATTATTAGGATATTTAAAGAACTAATAAAGGAACACAATCTCGAAGGAAAATGGGAGTTAAGAGCAGAGTTCTGCTGCAACAACTGTCGCAGTCCCGTGTCAGTCAGGATAGATGAAAGCAAGCCGTATTCTGTTGATGTGGACAATGCAGCAGCTTTTTTTGAGGAGAAGATACTGGGGGCATAGTAATGGAGGTTATTAATTTTGCCAGTGCAAATTGTAAAAATTGTTATAAATGTTTACGTGCATGTCCTGTTAAAGCAATACGCATGGAAAACGACCAAGCCCAGATAGTTGATGAAAGATGTATTACCTGTGGAACTTGTCTCACCATTTGTCCCCAAAATGCTAAAACTATTAAAAGTGATGTGCAGCGAGTAAAAGACCTTTTAAAACGAGACAAAGATATAGCTGTAAGTCTTGCACCCTCTTTTGCAGGGGTTTTTCTCTTTAAACACTATAGTCAGATTGTATCAGCGCTAAAGAAACTTGGTTTTTCAAGTGTTTATCAAACTGCAGTTGGAGCAAGACTGATAGCCAATGACTACTTAAAGTACTATAATGATAAATCCAAACCTAACTTAATCACTACAGCCTGTCCCGCCATTAATTATCTTGTTCAAAAATACTATCCTGAGCTGGTAGATTGTTTAGTTCCAGTGGTATCACCTATGGAAGCTCACGGCAGATATCTGAAAAAAATAAAAGGCCACAGGGAAGTAGCCTTTATTGGGCCGTGTCTTGCAAAAAAAGTAGAAATTCACGACAAAGACAATTACGGCATAGATGCTGCCTTAACCTTTGAGGAACTTACTGCCTGGTGGAAAGAAAAGGGCATAGATCCCATATTGGAGCCAATAGATGAGGCTGAAAACGGCTTTTGTGATGATGCTAACTTTTATCCAATTCCAGGAGGCAGTTACAAAACCATAGAACCACTGATAAAAGATCCGTGGCGAGAGTTTATAGAAGTCAGCGGCAAAGAAAATTGCATGCTGATGCTAGATGAATTAAAAAAGGGAGAGTTTCACCGCACCTGGATAGAAATGAATGCTTGCGAAGGCGGCTGCATAAATGGTCCCGCCATTGGTCACATAGATAGAGGGCCTTTTAAGCGAATTAAATGCGTAAAAATTTTTGCACGACACAACAGTCCCTGCCGGGAATCAATTTCCATATCTAGCAAGAAACTGTCCCTTGATTTTGACAAACATTTTCAGCCAATTCCTTTAGACATAAAAAAACCCAAGGAAGAGGACATAAGGCGGATTTTAGAAACCACAGGGAAGTACAGGCCTGAACACGAATTAAACTGTGGCGCTTGCGGCTACAATTCATGTAGGGAAAAGGCAGAAGCAGTGTACAATGGCATGGCTGAAATTCACATGTGTTTGCCATATATGAGAAATCGGGCTGAGTCCCTATCAAATCTCATTATCCAATCAACTCCCAATGCCATTATTGCCGTTGATAAAGATATGAATGTGCAAGTGTTTAATAATGGCGCCGAAACCATGTTTAGGGTAAACAGTGGAGACATGATTCACAAACCTTTAAGCTTACTTTTTGATGATGATGATTTTAAATTTGTAAGTAAGACAAAGCAAAACATTATAAATAAAAAGGTGGTTTTACCACAATATGGCCTGATAACTCAACAAGATATATACTACGAAAAAGAACACTCATTGGTAATAAGCATCATAACTGACATAACCGAACAAGAGGAAGTTAGAAAAAGAGATGCCAGACTCCGCAAGGAAACAGTAAAAACAGCCCAACAGGTTATAGATAAGCAAATGAGGGTAGCTCAGGAAATTGCCAGCGTGTTAGGAGAGACCACAGCAGAGACAAAGGTTTTACTAAATAAAATACAGCAGCTTTTAATTGATGAGATACCGGGTGAAGAGTGATGGATATAAGGACTGAATTGTATTGGGAGAGTGTAAATAAATACGGTGAAGAACTGTGCGGAGACAAAACCGAGGCAGTGCAAAGTCCAGAGGAGACAATAATGGTAATGGCCGATGGCTTAGGAAGCGGAGTAAAGGCTAATATTCTCTCCACCCTGACAACAAAAATTGCTGTGACTATGCTCTGTCAAGGTTCTTCCATTGAAGAAACCGTTGAAACTATCATGGCCACACTTCCTATATGTAAAGTCCGCAAAATAGCCTATTCCACTTTTACGATAATTAGGGTGGACTATAAGGGAAACTGCTATATTGCAGAATATGGCAATCCCCCTGTAATGCTCCTCCGGGAAGGCAGAGTTTTAAAGCTTAATGGTTCAACTAGAGAAATTGCAGGAAAAGAAGTAAAAGAATACCGGTTTAAAGTACAGAGAAACGACATCTTAATTGCCATGAGCGATGGAGTAGTTCACGCTGGGGTAGGTGGCATATTAAACCTGGGCTGGCAGTGGCAAAATATTGCGGAGTACATTGAGAAAGTATCCAAAGTGGAAACTACAATGGTAAGTCTTGTAAAATTGCTTTCTACTGCCACAATGAATTTTTACATGGATAAACCAGGAGACGATGCTACTATTGCGGCAATAAAAATCATTTCTCCCCAATGTGTAACGGTTTTTGCTGGTCCACCGCAAAATCCTGAAGATGATGAAAAAGTAGTCAATCAGTTGATTGAAAACCCCGGGAAGAAAATAGTTTGTGGCGGAACCGCTGCTCAAATTGTTGCCCGAGTTTTAGAAAGAGAGATAAAGACATCTACCTATTTTGTGGATCCTACCATACCTCCAACTGCCAAGATTGATGGCATAGATTTGGTAACAGAAGGTGTCTTGACCTTAGATCGCGCCTGTAAACTCCTTACGAGATTTGTGGATACCAAAGTTCAATACAAAGAACTTCGGAAACTTGAGCAGCAAAAGGACGGCGCCTCAAGGCTTGCAAGATTGCTATTAGATGCCACTGATATAACTTTTCTTTTAGGCAGGGCAATAAACCCTGCTCATCAAAATCCCGATTTTCCCAAAAATCTTTCAATTAAATTAAATATCGTTAAGGAATTGGTGGATATATTAGACAAAATGGGCAAGCATACAGAAATAGTATATTACTAATATTGTTTTAAGTCTGGTCAAGACTTGTCAAAACCTTATCGAATAAATCAATATTACATCTGTTATCTTCCCAATGAACACAAGTTTCACAGCTCACATAGTCTTCACTGGCTTTTGCAGATGACATTCCCGATACATTGTGAGCGGCAAGATAGCCAGGACACATTTCACCAACGGAATGAAGCTGCATTTTGCTGACCATTTATGTTTTCCTCCCGTTCTATGATTATTTATGATTATTATTTGATAAAATCAACAAAATATTTATTGGATTGTATCAAAAGGCGTTGAAAAATCAGCGCTTTTTTGTTATGAAATACGCTTTTCCGTCTTTGTCTTTTCATCTAGTTTGATATTTGCTTGGAGTGTCAACTTCTTTTTTAAAGGACCATCATATGCTATAATATTGATAAAACTTGAAAATGGAGATATCAGCGGTATTTTGGGAGAGGATAGCATATGAATTTAGCACAGATTTTAGACCAGCTTAAAACCCAAGAGCGTTTTTATAAAAACATAACCCACTGGCAGGTTATACCTCAAAAGCCCGGCAAATATGAGGATTTTCCCCAATATTTAAACCCAAAACTGATTTCGGCCTTAAAAAAGAAAGGCATATACAGCCTTTATTCCCACCAGCGAAGGGCACTAGATGAAGTTATGGCAGGCCATGATATTACAGTGGTGACTCCTACTGCTTCAGGCAAATCCCTTTGCTACAATCTGCCGGTTTTAAATACACTCCTTTCTGACAAAGATGCCAGAGCCATATATCTGTTTCCCACAAAAGCTCTCTCCCAAGACCAAGTATCTGAACTAATGGAATTAATTGATGACATGGATGAAAACATAAAGACATTTACTTATGATGGCGACACTCCGGTTAATGCTCGAGTGGCCATACGGAAAGACGGACACATTGTTGTCACAAATCCGGACATGCTCCATACCGGAATACTGCCTCATCATACCAAGTGGATGAAGCTCTTTACCAATTTAAAGTACATAGTCATTGATGAAATACACGTGTACCGGGGAATTTTTGGAAGTCATACTGCCAATGTGCTCAGGAGACTTAGGCGCATATGCAATTTTTACGGTTCAAATCCCACTTTTATTTGCTGTTCTGCTACCATTGCAAATCCGGGAGAACTCTCGGAAAAGTTGACAGGAAAGCCTCCGGTGTTAATTGATGAAAATGGGGCACCGGCAGGAGAGAAGAACATTATCTTCTACAATCCCCCAGTTGTAAACAGACAGCTTGGAATTCGCCGCAGCTGCCTGTTAGAGGCAAAGACTATCGCTTTAAATTTTTTAAAAAACAAGATACAAACTATAACCTTTGCACGAAGCCGCCTGGCAGTAGAGGTGCTTCTGACATATTT
>JAMNZY010000097.1 GCA_023622055.1 Bacillota bacterium | reverse complement strand
AATCTAGTTTGGCACCGAAAATACTCTATCCACATAATATACTAGTAAAAAATATAAACCACATGCTCTATATATTTTTCAAGGAGGGACAGTCATGTCAAAATCAGAAAATGAAGCCAAAGCCCAAAGCTTATTTGTTGAGCAGAGATTGGGAGAAGCTTATATTCCCTTCCAAGTCTACGGTGAAACTTTTGACCCCAGAACAGCATTGATGAAAGGGACACTGTTCCCTGAACTTTATAGACCTTATATAAAGAGACCTTAATTTATAGGGTGAAAGAGGTGATTTTTGATGTATTCAAAAGATATGGTGAATCTATTAAAAGAAATCATGGCTATAGACTTTGTGGTTTATGAACTTGCACTGTTCTTGGATACTCACCCAAATGACAGAAGGGCACTAGAAGACCACAATAATTTTTCAAGAAGATCACGAGAGCTTAGGTCTATCTTCGAGAAAAAATATGGGCCTCTTGTTCTAGATTCAGAATCCGAATTTCCGTATCAGTATATAAACAACCCGTGGCCGTGGGAAATAAGATATTGAGGAGGGATTTTATATGTGGTACTATGTGAAAAAGTTAGTATGGAGGCCCTGACAGCGAGCTATCGGCTGCCATAAGATATTTAACCCAGCGCTACACAATGCCGATACCCCAAGCAAAAGCAGTTCTAACTGATATTGGAACTGAAGAATTTGCTCATTGGGAAATTATTGGTACACTGATATATAAGCTTACGGAGGGTGCAACACCTGAACAATTGCGCAGAGCCGGCTTGGGTGACCATTACGCACAACATGATCATGCCCTTTATCCCCATGATGCTGCAGGGGTACCTTGGACAGCAGCGTATATCCAAGCAACGGGAGACCCAATAGCTGATTTGCATGAAAATATGGCTGCTGAACAAAAAGCCCGTACAACTTACGAACATCTAATCAACTTGACTGACGATCCGGGAGTTATCGCTACCTTAGCCTTTTTGAGGGAGAGGGAGATAGTCCATTTCCAGCGTTTTGGTGAAACATTAATGCTTGTAAAGGAATATATGAACAAAAAACATATTTTTTAAAGGCCACTTGTCTTTTTTATACACAAAAGCCCTCGGCTTTGGCCGAAGGCTTTTCCTTATTTGGAGGCCACACAAGCCTCACAAGTTTCATTTTTTTTATGAGTATCTCGCACCATTTTAATAGCGTCTTTGCGGCATTTTTCTTGACAAATACTGCAGCCGATGCAAAGATCCGGATTGACCACATGCACTTTCTTCACTTCACCGGTAATAGCATTTACCGGGCAATGTTTTGCACATAATGTACAACCGATACATTTTTCTTCTATAATAACGGCCTTTTTACGGGTTGGGAATGCCGCAGTTATTGTTTTAGTGGGACATTTTTCAACACAAAGCATGCAGTTACGGCATTTCTCGTAGTCGATTACCGCCACATTATCTTTAACATGGATAGCGTCAAAGGGACATACTTTTTCACACATTCTGCAGGCTATGCATCCTATGCTGCATACAGCCCTTGTGTCTTTTGCTTTCATAGTTGCTCTGCACCGCACATGGACTTCATTTTTGTTAGGAGTCAAAGCTATAACCATTTTGGGACATTCTTTTACACAAAGGCCGCAACCGATACATTTTTCCTCATCTATAATCGGCATCCCATTTTCACCTATAGTGATAGCATCAACTGGGCAGACTTTTACACAGTCACCAAAGCCTATACATGCGTAAGTACAAGCCTTAGGCCCATCGTTTATCATAGATGCTGCTTTACATGTCATTACACCATGATACTCAGATTTTAGTTTAGCTTTGGATTTATCCCCTTGACACAATACCCTGGCTACCATCTTAACGCCAGTACTTCCTACCTCGTCAACTCCCATAATTTCAGCAATTTTAGCTGCAACTGTTGGGCCTCCAACTGGACAAGCATTAACTGGAGCTTTATTCTCAATAATAGCCTTAGCTAATCCTGAACACCCTGGATACCCGCATGCACCACAGTTGGCTCCAGGTAAAGCTTCAACTATTGCATCTTCCCTAGGGTCAGTTTCCACGGCCAGCTTTTTTGACGCAATTGCAAGGCCTCCACCTAGTACCAGGCCCAGGCCACCCATGCTCAGTAGGGAAGTTAGTATACTATTTGCCATCTCATTCGCCTCCTGTAGTTATCCTAAAGGAACAAGTCCTGTAAATCCTAAAAATATCATGGAAAGGAGCCCTGCTGTTATGAATACTATAGCCGGCCCTTTTAAAGCCTCGGGCACATCATGAAACTCCATTTCTTCACGAATACCAGCCATTAGCACAAGTGCCAATGTGAATCCTAAGCCTGCACCTAGACCTAAGGCAATACTTTTGACGAGATTGTAATTGTACATGGGAATCAAGAGGGCAGCACCCATTACTATGCAGTTGGTGGTAATCAAAGGCAAAAATATCCCAAATGCATTATATAAAGCCGGACTGATTTTTAAAATAACCATTTCCACCAGTTGGACTAGTGAAGCAATGACCAAAATAAATGATACTATCTGCAAAAAAGGTTCTAGGCCATAAGGAACAAGCACATAGTTTTGTAGGAAATAGGCTGCTACTGCTGTCATAGTCAGAACAAATGTTGAGTTTCAGTTTTACTGGAAACACCCAAAAAGGGACATTGACCTAAAAACCTTGACAAGACAAAATTATTTACAAAGACAGAACCTATTATGATAAAAAATAATTCTTTTGCCATTTAACCACGCTCCTCTAATGGCTCTAAGTATGTTTTTCTGTTCTTCTGTTTATCATATTTATTAAAGCTACAAGAATCCCCATCACTATGAAAGCACCAGGGGGTAAAATGGCACTAACCCATGGTGTAAAACTTTCTCCCATCACCTGATATCCAAAGAGGGTCCCTGCTCCTAAAAGTTCTCGTATCATGCTTATCAAAGTGATAGCCCACGTGAAACCTAGGCCCATCCCTAAAGCATCTGCTGTAGCTCTTGCCACACCAACTTTTGAGGCAAAGGCTTCAGCGCGAGCCAGTACAGTACAATTAACTACAATCAGTGGAATAAATATCCCTAATACTTCATAAAGTGCAGGAAAATATGCTTTCATGAAAAGGTCAACAACGGTGGTAAAAGTTGCAACCACTATAATATAACATGGTATTCTAACCTTTGCTGGAATAACATTTCTGAGGATTGAGACAAGTATACTAGAGCATGTTAATACAAA
>JAMNZY010000216.1 GCA_023622055.1 Bacillota bacterium | reverse complement strand
AGGGGATATCCAATTTGTTGGCGTAGTTTAACTTTTTGCCTACTTTGGCTTCTCCAAAATACACTTCGGAAACAATGCCTGCTCCCCGAAGAGTATTTGCCACCTTTATGGAGTATGCATTGCAACTTTCATCCATTGGCACAATCAGCACTTTTGTCAATGTGGAAGGAGTATCCTCTTCAAGTAAGCCTGCTTCTTTCAATTGGTAAAATAAACGGGTCAAGCCGATGGAAACTCCTACTCCCGGTAGTCTTTGGGTAGTATAATATTCCGCAAGGTTTTCATATCTTCCTCCGGAACATACGCTGCCTATTTCAGGATATTTGTCTAGAAAAGTCTCATAAACTGTCCCTGTATAATAATCAAGACCTCTGGCAATAGTTAGGTCAATTTTATAGTTTTTCTCCGGCACACCAAAACTTTTAACGTAATTAATTACAGTTGTCAGTTCCTCAATACCATCTTTAAAAATTTCTGTTTCAATATCCAGAGACATTAATGCTTCAAGTTTTTCTCGGTCGCTTCCTTGGATTTTAATAAAGTTTAAGATTTTATCAATGGTATCTTCAGACAATCCAAGGTCCATTAATTCTTGGCTTACTCCTTTTTCACCTATTTTTTCCAGCTTGTCTATAATTCTTAAAACATCTGTTGTATTTTTTATGTTCAAGAATGCAAAAAAGCCGTTTAGAATCTTTCTGTTATTTATCTTTATGGTGAAATCTTCAAATCCCAGGTTTTTGAAAGTAGCATATATTATACTCAGAATCTCAGCATCATAAATTACGCTGAGCTTGCCGTTTCCAATAATATCCACATCGCACTGATAAAATTCCCGATATCTGCCTCGCTGACTTTTTTCACCTCTGTAAACCTTGCCTATATGATACCGGCGATATGGGAAAGTAAGCTGGGAAAAGTGCTGTGCCACATATCTTGCCAAAGGCACCGTAAGGTCAAACCTTAAGGCCATATCCGTATCACCTTTGGTAAAGCGATAAATCTGCTTTTCTGTTTCACCTCCCCCTTTCGCAAGTAATATTTCGGACCTTTCGATTAGAGGTGTGTCGATGGGAATAAATCCAAAACTTTCATAAGTCTTGCGGATTGTATCTTTTATTTTGTTAAAAAGTATTTGATCTTTGGGCAATAATTCCATAAAACCCGGTAGTGTTGATGGTTTTACAATATCTCTACTCATTTTAACCTCCAATGCTATCTCCTTTATATTTTAAGGATTTTTCTCAGAAGATGAATTTAAAAATAAAAGCTGCCATGGTCCCCATTATGCCTGATATAAAACCAAAATAAAGATAGCTGTGATTGCGAAAAATCTCCTTCAATATTCCTACAGGCCAGCGAAAAAGTATGCCTTGTGCAACTATGGTGGCAATCAGGACTAAGGTCCATGTAGAATATCTAATAAGCTTATAATTAGTTGCCAATTTTCTCCCGAATATTTGAAAGAGGGCAAACACACTATTTTGTTTTATAAGAGAACTGGTCTGGCCTATATGGGACTGCTTTTCAGAGGGCTGCATTCCATCGTAAATAAAAAGAATCAGTAAGAATATCAACAGGAGACAACCCAATAGAGTAAAATCCTTTTGCGTTATTTTTCTTTTCAAATGAAGCAGTGTAGCGGTGCCCAGGCCTATAAAAGCTGCCATGGTACCACCTACATTGGTACCAAGGGTAGGCAGCATCAATGTGATGAGAACAATGGCATAAATGATTATACTGACAGCCTTTAGCAATTTTCCTTGATCTCTATATTTATCTATCAAAGCAGCTGTCCCGACGATGGTTGTGCCCAGCAAAAAACCCATATACTCATTGCCGATTCCATAGAATCTCGCTCCAACAATAGGGTCATAGCCTAAAATTGAAACCCTCATCAAGGGATTGCCAAGAAAAGTATCCAGCAGTATAATTCCTGTAGACAGTAAGCAAGTTGATATGAAGATTTTTAAATTATCCTTAAATATGTGAAAAGCACTTAGGCTAAGTATTGTTACAGTAGAGATTAAGCAGATGACAAACTTTACAGTATTCCAGGGATTAAATAAAGGCAGAATCAGCAATGCAGTTGGAGTTATTAGCACGGCAATCAACAGAGGTTTCACCAATTTTACATATGGTTTGAAATATATCATAAGTACAAAAGACAATAGCAAAACCACAATGATAAAACCAATATATGTTTTAACAACAGTTCCCCTAGATGTATAATTAAAGACAGAAATCTCATTAAGATTTTTAAGATAATCCAAAGGCTCATCTATACTCTTTGAAATCATCTGATGACCTGTCATAACAGAAGGCTTTGCTATTTGGAAATATGAGAGGATATGGGCAGCCAAGTCGGTATTGGTGATAATCCCATCTCTCTTAGTGGTTGCAGAAGTCAATACCCCTTTGGAAAGGGAATCGTTAAAAACTATTACGGGAGTAAGTCTCCTACCCTTTGCCACATCCTCACTGGAAGGAAAGGGAACCACCAGCATAAACAACGTATCTTCATTGCAATTTTCTAAAACTTTTCCTAAAAGGCCATCAATTTCCTCAAACATCTCTGCTTTTACTTGGCCAAGTCTATCATCAGAAATGCTCATGTACTTGTTTAACCTGTAAGTATCTCCAGTCTGAATGACGATGAAGTCTGCTTTATTCTTAACTTCTTTATAAGCATTAAATAAAGCGTCGTAATCTGTTTTTAAGCCAAAAGGGCTCATGAAATCTCTAGTTAAAAGACTGCTGTCTACCTTTCCGTAGTTGGTTATTCCTTCATTGTTCATTGTGATTAATGAAGCGCTGATACTGATCTCGTCTAAACTAGTAGCTTCATTTCCCACTATTGCAGTCTTATACCCGTGTTCATTGAGAAGAGAACCTAAAAGCCCAATTTTAACTGGACGGTTTAAACGCTCGTTAAGAAGTTTAAGACCTAATATATCTATATTGGCGATATTTTCTTCATCCATCTCTCTGCCAGTATTTCTTTTGTAGACCTTATTTATTTCTTCATGGTAATATAAATCATCGTACCCCCCTGCATAAGTCCCAACAACTGAACTTACGGCATAGCTTCCTGCACCAATGGTTGCATAAGCATTAGTGCTTGTAAAAGCACCTCCCGAATTTGGATTCATAAGGCCCAAGGAGCCATTTTCCAATAAAAACTTTATGTTTTTTTGGCCATAGTTTACCAAGTCATCATAATTAACATTGTCTACAATGAACATTATTGCCTTTTTTTGTGAAAACTGGGCAGAATATCCGTAACTGGGTATAATAAGGATAGTTACTGTTAGGATGAGTAGCAAAACAAGGCTCTTTCTCATATGTATCCCACCATTTGAATTAGGCTGAAGTAATTTTAACAATTATATACGCTATTATATCAATCTAAATCTGCAGTTGCAATAAAATTACAGAATCAGAAGCAAGTTGAGATAGTAATGTCATTGTGTTAAATTATAGTCAAGGAAAACAAGTAGCCTTATGTATCGAGGTGTTAGTAAATGGCTATAACTGGTATAGCAAAAATCGATCGTAAAACAAAAAACCTCATTAAGCGGTTAGAGCCTGGTGATATTGCAATAATAAATCACGAAGACATTGATGAAGTTGGGGCACTAGGCTTAATAAGTTGTAAAGTCAAAGCTGTAATAAATGCTGCAAAATCAATAACAGGTAGCTATCCAAACCCAGGCCCCAGCATCATTTTAGAGGCAAATATTCCCATAATTGACAATGTGGGAGAACAAATCATGTCTTGCAAAGAAGGCTCAAAAGTTACCATTGAAGACAATGGAGAAATCTATTTTGATGACAAATTAATAGCAAAGGGTCAATTTCTTACCCCTGAGATGGTTAAAGTTCAAATGGAAGCCGCCAAAAAAAACATGGAGAAGTCCCTGGACGATTTTATAGATAACACTTTAGAATATGCCAAAAAAGAGAAGTATTTAATAATGGGCGGTGTGGAAATCCCGGAAACTGATACAGTTATAAAAGGCAGGCATGTTCTAATTGTGGTGCGGGGCAACAATTATAAAGAAGACTTGGCAGCTATAAAAACGTATGTTGATGAGGTAAAACCGGTGCTAATAGGTGTAGACGGTGGTGCAGATGCATTACTTGAGTATGGATATACACCTGATATTGTTATAGGCGATATGGACAGTGTAAGTGATGAAGCCTTGCGGATCTGCAGAGATATAGTTGTCCATGCCTATCCCAACGGCAAGGCTCCCGGACTTGCAAGGGTGAAAAAACTGGGCCTTGATGCTAAAACCTTTGTTGCGCCTGGCACCAGTGAAGATATCGCCATGCTCCTGGCCTATGAAAAGGAAGCCGATCTGATTGTGGCAGTGGGGACTCACTCTAGCATGATTGATTTCTTGGAAAAAGGTCGCAAAGGCATGGCAAGTACCTTTTTAGTGCGACTTAAAATCGGGTCTAGCTTGGTTGATGCAAAAGGAGTAAGCAAACTCTACAATCAAAAGTTAAAACCTTCCTACATGGTTGGTATTTTCGCAGCAGCCCTAGTGCCCATTATAGTAATTGCAACCATTTCTCCCCCGATTAAACACGCCCTGAAACTCTTGGAACTTCGACTAAAACTGCTTTTACCTTAAAGGAGCTGGGATAATGTTTATAAACATAAAGTACCTGGTCATTACTGTCATTTCCATATTTTTAGCATTGGGCATAGGAATATTAATTGGAATTCAAATAGATTCCCAGGACATTATTTTAAAACAGCAGGAAATCACCGTCCAAAGAATGGAAAACAAGCTTGATGAGCTTAATCGAATAAATTCTGACCTGCAAAGTGAGCTAAGTCAACTGGCAGCTACTAATAATATAAATGAAGATTATATTAAAAACATATTTCCCGATTACATAAAAAATAAATTATCTGATATGCATATAATAATTTTGGAAACAACTGTTGACTATTCTTATACCAGCATGAGACAAGCATTGAAAACAGCCGGAGCCCAAGTCACCTCAGTAACTATCCTCAGTGATAAACTCTTCAATATGAGTGATGAGGAAACAGCGCAGCTGATGGAATATTTCAACATTGCTGAAAGGGAAAATATAATTCCCGTAATTCTCAAAAATCTGGCAGTAACTGTTGCCGGCAACTATAATTCCGAGGACATTGCTTTCTTGATAGAAAAAGGCATTGTTTACATAAATGGAGATTTGCAGCAACCAGCCGACTATGTTGTTTTGGCAGGGGGCAGCAGTGAAAACAACAACAAACATGAAGTAATAGATATACCACTTATAAAAGAATTAAAGAAATTGTCCTTACCCTTGGTGGGCGTGGAAACTACTACTGTGGAAACTTCCTACATAGAGCTTTACAAAAAACAAAAACTGTCTACTGTAGACAATGTTGATACCATCATAGGTCAAACTTCATTGATTTTAGTCATAAACGGAAAAGAAGGTCATTACGGTGTAAAGAAAAGTGCCAATTCCCTAATGCCTTATTTGAATGAGGGGGAAACTATCCGATGAAAGTCACGGTGCTGATTCCAGCTTTTAATGAAGAAAAAAATATAGCATATACGATACAAGGTCTTAAAAACCTTGATGAAAACTTTTGCCGAAAAAATCAACTGGATTTGGATATAATCGTAATCGACGACGGTTCCCAAGACCAAACCAGTACAAAAGCCAAAGACGCTGGAGTAAAAGTAATTCAGCTTAGAAAGAACAAAGGAAAAGGCAATGCCCTTCGGGAAGGTTTAAAACATGCAGAAAGTGACATCATGGTTTTTCTAGATGCAGACCTTAGGGAAAGTTCTAGGGAAGCATATAAATTGATTTCCCCCATTTTAAGGAATGAAGCCGATGTGGTAATTGCCAGATTTAAACCCCCAGGCAAAAAGAAAGGCTTTGGTTTTGTCAAAGCCCTTGCACATTACGGAATAAAATTTTTCACTGGCAAAAGCATAACAAGTGCCCTTTCAGGCCAAAGGGCCTTTAAAAGAGAAGTCCTGGAAGCAATCGGCACAATCCCAGAAGGTTTCGGAATAGAAGTAGGGATGCTAATTGATATACTAAAAAAAGGCTTTGTGGTCAAAGAAGTAGATGTAGATATGTACCATGACGTTACCGGCAGAGATTTAAAGGGTTTTTTACATAGGGGAAAGCAGTTCTGGCATATATTGAAGGTACTCGTTTCGAAAATGATATCTTACCGTTGTGTATAAGGCAACTTCTTGTGAACGGTATTCCCTGACGAACAGGGTAAAAGACGTTCCCAAATAAATTTACATCAGTGGAGGAAAAGCCATTGGCGACGGTTTATGCTTTAATAATATTTATTGCTGCTGCCATTTTCAGCTTTGCACTTACTCCCCTTTTTATAGATATCTTCAAAAGCAGCGGCAGACTTGTAAAAAATTATAAAGGCCAGATGATACCACAAGGAATCGGCTTAATGTTTCCCATTTATTTGCTATTGTGGTATGCATTACTATCTTTGCTGGACAATGGCTATTTACGCCAGGCTCTTCCAATTCAATTTGCAGTTACAACAGTTTGTTTTATCGGCTTTATTGATGACATGCTTGGAACTCGGGATGTATTGGGTCTTAAAGGACACTTTAAAAGCCTGCTCAGAGGCAGGCTTACCACAGGAGCGGTAAAAGCTATTGTGGGGCTTTCGGTAGCCTTTGTCATCAGCTTATCCCTTACATCAAATAATGTTGAAGTCATTGTAAACACTTTGATCATAGCCCTTTTTACTAACTTTTTTAATTTGTTGGATTTAAGGCCTGGACGGGCAATCAAGGTTTACATAATAGCATTTCTTGCCATTTTAATCGGTTTAATTGCAACAGATAAATCTGCCGTTATACTCCCATTTATACCTCTGGCCGGTTTTATAATCGGCTATATGCCTTATGATTTAAAAGCCAGGTCTATGATGGGGGATGCCGGCTCTAATGTCCTTGGAATCTCCATTGGGTTTTTGGCTGCCTCAGCCTTTAGTTGGCCTGTTAAAATAGCCATTCTGGCGTTTCTAATTGGTATACATATCTTCACAGAAAAATACTCTCTGACAGAGTTAATTGAGAAAAATTCACTTTTAAATTTTCTCGACAACTTGGGAAGGTCGTGAAGACTTACTATGATTAATTATGCCAAAGGTAAGGTAAAAAATATTATATGTAAAAGAGAAAATTGCACTGAGATTACAGTGGTAATTGATAATGCGGAATACAAAGCTGTAAATTATGACAATATTACGGGAAGTGTTAAACCTGGTGACCAAGTCCTTTTAAATACCACTGCCCAGGACTTGAAATTAGGCAGTGGTGGATATCACTTCGTGGTATCAGTCAACAATGGAGACACCTTGTTTCCACTTATGGAAAAACGGGGACACATCATGAAACTCCGGTATACTCCCCTTCAATTTGCCGTTTTAAGTGCTGAAGAAGAGCAAAGTCCTTATCATCAAGTTTTTAATAATTTTCAAAGTCTGAAAAACATGCCTGTAATAATAGGGGAACTTCACAGCATGCTGCCACCGGCAGTTTTTAACATAAAGCAAAATCGACCCAAGCTTTGTGTATCATATATAATGACTGATGGCGGGGCATTGTCCATAAGTTTTAGCCGGAGTGTGGCATATTTAAAAGAAAAAGGGTTAATCAAGGGTACCGTAACCTTTGGGCAAGCCTTTGGCGGGGATTTTGAAGCTGTCAATATTTATACGGCTTTGATTGCGGCCTTTGAGATATTAAAATCAGATATAGCTGTGGTGACAATGGGACCAGGCATCACTGGCACTGGCACAAAATATGGGTTTTCCGGTATTGAGCAAGGACCTATCATAGATGCCGTAAACACCTTAGGCGGCAGGCCCATTTTTATTCCCAGAATAAGCTTTGCTGACAGCAGAAAAAGACACTGTGGCATAAGTCACCACAGTGTCACTGTACTTAAGGAAATTGCTAAAACTCAAGCGGAAATCGTAATTCCTATAATGGAACAAGAGAAGATGGATTTTATAAAAAAGCAAATTTTGCAAAATGAACTTGATAAAAAACATAAGATTATCTATGTTGATAAACGGGATAAAATTTTAGAAAACCTCTCCCGCTTTGACTTTAAGTTATCAACTATGGGGAGAGGCATTAATCAGGAACTGGAGTTTTTCATGACTGCAGGGGCAGCTGGCCTTTATGCATCCAGCATCGTTTGAACTTATGGTAATTGCAGTCATCTGATGCTCTAGGGCCTTTTTCCATTGCTCCTGGCAATGGTTTCCAAAAGATCTTGTTTGCGATTAGTATATCTCTGTTCCTTCAGTCTTAATCAGCTCTCTAAAAGCTTCAATGATTTTCTTTGTGACAGGACCAGGCTTGCCGTCGCCGATTTGGCGTCCATCTACTTTCACCACTGGAATTGCCTCTGCAGCTGTACCTGACAGGAAACATTCATCTGCTGTGAAAACTTCATACCTTGTAAAGACTTTTTCTTCTGCTTTTATTCCAAGTTCTTTAGCTAATTCTATGATGGTATTTCTTGTTATTCCAACTAAAATTCCAATATAAGGTGGAGGAGTAATCAAGGTGCCGTTTTTTACTATAAAGATGTTGTCGCCAGTGCATTCTGCCACATAATCTTCCGTATTCAGCATCATGGCTTCGGGAACTCCTGCCAAGTTTGCTTCTATTTTTGCCATAATATTGTTCAGGTAATTTAGGGATTTCATCTGAGGGTTTACCCCTTCTGGACGGTTTCTCCTAGTGGCTGCTGTTATAATTTCCATTCCTTCAGTGTAAAGTTTTTCAGGATACAGCACTATTTTGTCGGCAATACACACAATTGTGGGCGTTTGACACTTTCTGGGATCAAGGCCTAAATCTCCTTTGCCTCGGGATACCACCAATCTTATATAAGCATCTCGGAGCTGATTTCTTCTAAGGGTTTCCAGAACTACCTCTGTCATTTCTTCTTTTGTAAGAGGAATGTCAAGCATGATACCTCTTGCTCCGTCATATAGTCTGTCAATGTGTTCTTTTAGCTTGAAAACTCTCCCACCGTATGCCCTTATTCCCTCAAATATTCCATCGCCATACAAAAAACCATGGTCGAAAACTGAAATTTTAGCTTCTTCTTTTGGAAAAAACTCACCGTTGACATATACTTGAACACTCACTTCTAAAATTCCTCCTTCAAGATTTATTTTAAATTAGATGAAAGCAATCAGATTCCCAACATTTCATTTAAGCCTTTACCGGCAGGGACCATAGGCATGACATTTTCCTTTGGATCTATTTTTACATCAATTACAGCCGGTGCTTCAAGGCTTATAGCCTGTTCTATTGCCTTAGTTAAATCACTCTTTTGTGTAACTTTAAATCCTTTCACTCCACAGGCCTCGGCTAGTTTCACATAATCTGTTTCTACCTCATCCAAGTGCACATGGGAATATCTTTCGTCAAAAAATAGCTCCTGCCACTGCCTAACCATTCCTAGAGTTCTGTTGTTAAATATGACAGTTATAACAGGTATGTTGTATCTGGCAGCAGTAAACAGTTCATGGCAATTCATCTCAAAGCTGCCATCCCCTGCAATGTTAAACACCAGCTTCTCAGGTCTGCCCAATTTAGCTCCCAATGCCGCCGGCAGGCCAAAGCCCATAGTGCCAAGGCCTCCTGAAGAAATAAAACTCCTGTTTTCTTTGAATTTGTAGTACTGAGCAGCCCACATTTGATGTTGGCCTACTTCTGTGGCAATTATTGCCTTACCTTTAGTCAGGCGGCAAATTTCTTCTACCACATACTGAGGTTTTAAACCCTCATCGCAGTATTTTAAGGGATATGAAGCTTTCCAATCCATCACAGTGTCTACCCACTCTTTATGTTCCTTGGGAGGTAGCGCTTTTAACAATTCCTTCAAAAATTCTTTCACATCGCTTTTAATTCCTAAATTTACATTTACATTCTTGCCCAATTCTGCCGCATCTATATCTACATGTATAATTTTTGCCTTTGGAGCAAACTGAGCTACATTTCCTGTAACCCTATCGTCAAACCTGGCTCCCAATGCCAACAGCAAATCACAATTGGTAACTGCCATGTTTGCATAGGCAGTTCCATGCATTCCCAGCATTCCAAGACTTAGAGGATGCTCTGTAGGAAAACTGGTGATGCCCATTAAGGTAGTTGTTACAGGTGCATTTATTTTCTCTGCCAGTTGTGCCAATTCGCCACTTGCATCTGCACTAATAATTCCGCCCCCGGCATAAATTACCGGCCTTTCTGATTTTAAAATCATTTCCGCTGCTTTTTCAACTAAATTGCCAAAGTCTTTAGCAGAATGCTGTTTTGAAGAAAAGGTCTCAATAAAACCGTTGATGTCTTTTCTAATCTCATCTTCACTAATCTGCTGAGTCATAACATCCTTGGGCAAATCCACCAGTACAGGGCCAGGCCTGCCAGTTATAGCTATGTGGAATGCTTCTTTTACTTTTTTTACAATATCTTTTTTATCTCGAATCAAAAAATTGTGTTTTGTTATAGGCAAGGTGACCCCAGTTATGTCTACTTCTTGGAAGGAGTCTTTTCCCAGCAAATCCAGCGAAACTTGCCCGGTAAAAGCCACCATGGGTATAGAGTCCATATATGCATTAGCAATTCCGGTAACCAAGTTTGTGGCGCCAGGGCCTGATGTGCTTAGGACCACTCCAACTTTCCCTGTAGCCCTTGCATAACCGTCGGCAGCATGTGCTGCTCCCTGCTCGTGAACTGTCCTGATATGCCTTATTTTTTTATAATTATATAAGGCATCGTATATAGGTAAGGCTGAACCACCGGGGTATCCAAAAATAGTATCTACACCTAATTCTGTTAATGTTTTTAATAATAATTCTGCTCCAGTCATCATTTCACCTCTTTTTTACAGTACTTTGAAGTATAAAAAAAGACTCTTCACCAAACCTTTATAAAAAGGGGCGAAGAATCTCGCGTTACCACCCTATTTCATTTATACCTCGCGGTATAAACCTCAGTAGGTACAGGGCAAGTGCCCGATACCCGGCCTTTTTAACGGAGGCCATTTCCCCTCTTGGGGTTCCGGCCAGGATTACTGCAATTTCACCCTGGCAGCTCCGAGATGATCTTCGTTGGTATTTTCAAATCATCGGCTTTCACCTGCCCCGACTCTCTGTAGATTGAAAATACCACTACTCTTCTCTTCACAGCTTTTAAATATATTAGTATAGATTATATCATCAAATTTTCAAAGATACAACCACAAATTTTACATTAGATATAGTCTTTTATAAGGTCGCCCATTTCTGAGGTGGACACTATTTGTTTTGCTCCTACTTGCAGGTCAATAGTTCTATATCCCTCATCTAGGACCTTTTCTACAGCATTTCTTACAGCTCTGGCAGCAGTTTTTGCGCCAAAGGAGTATTCAAGCATCATTGCTGCAGACAATATACAAGCTATGGGATTTGCCTTGCCTGTGCCTGCTATGTCCGGAGCGGAACCGTGTATGGGCTCATACAAATAAGGTTTTGTATCCCCTAAACTGGCTGAGGGCAGCACGCCTATAGAACCTGTGAGCACAGAAGCTTCATCACTTAATATATCTCCAAAGGTGTTTTCAGTCAATATTACATCAAATTGGCTTGGATTTAATATAAGCTGCATGGCGCAATTGTCAACATACATATGGCTGACTTTTACATCAGGGTGGTCTTCAGCCATTTCTGACACTATGGTTCTCCAAAGCCTGGAAGTTTCTAACACATTAGCCTTATCTACAGAAGTTAGATATCCCTTTCTATTTTGGGCGATTTTAAAAGCAAGCCTTGCCACCCTCTTTATTTGCTCACTGGTATATTCCATGGTGTCAAACGCTCGTAT
>JAMNZY010000211.1 GCA_023622055.1 Bacillota bacterium | reverse complement strand
AGAAGGTCAAAAGGACCTTCAAAAGTATCAATCTTAACATTTAAAGCCACATTTCTTCACCTTTATCTAAATTTTCATTGCCTCTCTAACCTCTTCTAAAGTCCTTTCAGCCACCTGGCGTGCACGTTTTGCACCACTATCCAGAATCTCATCTATGATGGCAGGATTTTGTTCCAACTCACTTCTCTTTAGGCGAATAGGCTCCATTTTTTCGTTCATTAGAGCAGCCAACTTTTTCTTGCACTCTACACAGCCAATTTGACCTTTTTCGCATAACTCTCTAACTTCAGCAATGTTTTCTTCTTCGTCAAAAACATTATAAAATGCGAACACACTGCAAACATCAGGATTGCCTGGGTCATTTTTTCTTATTCTAGCAGGATCGGTTATCATCATTCTTACCTTTTGTTTTATGGTCTCGGGACTGGCAGAAATTTCGATATAGTTATCATAACTTTTGCTCATTTTCCTGCCGTCTATGCCTGGCAAAACTTTAAATTCAGTGTAAAGGGCTTGAGGTTCTGGAAAAACCGGTTTATAAAGATAATTAAACCTTCTGGAGATTTCCCGAGTAAGTTCAATGTGTGGTTGCTGATCCTTGCCTACAGGGACCCTGTCTGCTTTATATATCATTATATCTGTTGCCATTAGAACTGGATATCCCAGAAAACCGTAGGTATTGATTTCCTTACTTTCCAATTGTTTTAACTGTTCTTTGTAAGTAGGACATCTTTCTAGCCAAGATAGTGGTGTAATCATTGAAAGTAAAAGATGTAATTCGGCATGTTGTTTCACATGTGATTGAACAAAAATATTGCATTTTTCAGGATCAAGGCCTACACTTATCCAATCAATTACCATCTGCCGGATATTTTCTTTTAATTCTTCTGTTTCTTCATACCCTGTAGTAAGGGCATGCCAATCTACTACAACAAAAAAACAATCATAATCATTTTGTAATTTAACCCAATTTGTCAAAGCTCCCATCATATTCCCTAAATGTAGGCGACCAGTAGGTCTCATTCCGCTCATAACTACATGCTTTTCCACAAAAATTCCTCCCATTTAAAATCTTAATAGTATTAAATTTGATAAAAAGTCTAAACCTCTATGAACAAAGATAATAATAGGATTTAAAATGTTACCTAGCAATCCAAAGTATACTAACAATATCAAGATGAAAGGCCCATAGGATTCTAGTTTTGAAAACTCATATGCATGTCTTGCAGGCAATAACCCTGCTATAATTTTTGAACCGTCTAAAGGCGGAATTGGTATTAAATTAAAAACAGCTAAAGTCAAATTATAAAGAAATAATATATAAATAAAACTATCTAGAATGCCAATACGAAAGATATCAAGCTTTAAAATAATCATAGACAAAAAAGCCAATGCTAAATTAGCTAAAGGACCTGCTACAGAAACCAGCACTGTACCTTTTTTAGGTTCTCTATAGTAACTGGGATTTATTTCTACAGGTTTGGCCCAACCGAACCTGAATAGCCATAACATCACCAAACCTATTGGATCTAAATGAGCCAATGGGTTTAGGGTAAGTCTTCCCCGCCACTTAGGTGTTGGGTCTCCCAACGAGTAGGAAACTCTGGCATGGGCGTACTCATGAAAGCTGATTGCTATTAACAAGGCCGGTATTCGCAACAACATTTCAGGACCTGCAAAATATGGCATGTAAGCTGACCTTCCTTTCCCATATGTGGTATTATTTAAGTCTACTTATTGCATTATACCATTTATGTTGAAATGAAAAAAGTGTGCATGAGCACACTTTTTAATATAACGGTAAAAATATAAAATCTGCTAGTTTGCTAAATATGCTTTCTTGGTGTGTGGCAAATATACTTCATTGCTGAGCAGGTCCTCATATGTCTGTCGACGTACAACCAGGCGAGCAGTACCATCTTTCACAAAAACTACTGCAGGTTTAGGTATCATATTGTAGTTGCTGGCCATGGAATAGTGATATGCCCCTGTGCTGAAAACAGCAATTATATCTCCTGGTTCAATTTTTGGTAAATCAATATCCCAAATTAACATGTCTCCTGATTCACAGCACTTTCCTGCAATTGATACCTTCTCTTCCTTGGGACTATTTGCCTTATTTGCAACCACTGCGGAGTACTGGGCACCATATAGTGCTGGCCTTATATTATCACTCATTCCGCCATCCACACTGACATATTTTCTTATGCCAGGAATATTCTT
>JAMNZY010000148.1 GCA_023622055.1 Bacillota bacterium | reverse complement strand
GTTTCTCCTCGACTGGCACTTCTTACTGCTTCGATGAGACCATGGGGTTCTATGTCCTTTAATATGTACCCGGATATACCTAATTTTATTAATTCTAAAAGATATTCCCTGTCATCGTAAATAGTTAAAATTACAATTTTTGAATCAATATTTTTATTTTTCAGGACCTTTGTAACCTCTATCCCGTTTAATTTTGGCATATTTATATCTAGAAGAAGCACCTGAGGCTTTTTGTTCATAACTTCTCTCATGGCTTCTTCTCCATTGGAAGCTTCCCCTATTACTTCAATGTCTTCCTCCATCTCAAGAATTTTCCTTAGCCCTTTTCTCATTAAAACATGATCATCAGCCAGCACAACTGTAATTTTCCCCAAAACGCATCCTCCTTTCAAACTAAAGGTACACTTACAAAAATTTTAGTACCATGACCGGGGGCTGACTCAATATTAAAGGAGCCGTTTATAAGAGCTATCCTCTCCCTTATTGTCATTATACCAAAATGCTCTCCGTTGTTTTTGCCATTTTTTTCATTGGCTTCAAAACCAACGCCGTCATCGACAATTACCAAATTTATTTTTTGATTGCCATACTCTAGTTTGACAGTACAGTTCTTGGCCTTTGAGTGCTTTCGCACATTGGTAAGGGCTTCCTGAATTACTCTATAAAGGGTCACTTCTATTTCGGAATCAAGTCTTCTTGTGTCTCCAAAGAAGCGAAAAACCGTCTTAATGCCTGTATCATCTTGAAACTCTTCACAATATCGTTTTGTCACTGCCTGTAAGCCTAAGTCATCTAGAGATGATGGCCTTAAGTTAAAGATGATCTTCCTGAGCTCTTGCAGGGATAACCTCACTATGTGCTTGAGTTGACGGAGCTCCTTTTTTGCCTCATTTAAGTCTATTTCTAAAAGCCTTTCACAAATATCTGTTTGAATCACTATATTTGCCAAGGTCTGGGCAGGGCCATCATGAATATCCCTGGCTACCCGCCGCCGCTCTTCTTCCTGAGCTTTTATAATTTGAGCTGCAAGGTTGCGCTTTTCACTGATATCAGAAATTTGCCCTGACACATTCTCCAGATCTCCCTTTAAAAAGCCCAAGGCTACTCCCAATTGCATCATCAAATATTCCGATTGCTTTAGTATATTTTGCATGCTTTTTAAGGCACGCTCCAAATCATCTCGCTTTTCTCTAAGTTGAGTTTCCCTTTGTAGCTCTAGAGAAAGTTGTATTTGTATGTCCTTGGTCTCTTCATAAGCAGCCTTTATATCCTCTTCAGTGTACTTTTGAAACTCACGACTTACTGTCATTAACTTAAACCTAGCTGCCTTTTCTTGCCTCCTGAGACTGTCAACACGCTCGATGGTAGTTTTAACTTGAACCTTTAGTTCTTGCAGCTCTCTCTCTATCCGATCACATTCCTGCCTTGCATGCTCAAAAATATGAAATATCTCTTTTTGACCTTTTTCTATGGCATCAATAGTGTTGTTAATGACTTCGTTTAAATATTCAATGTCCATCCGGCCTCTTTTAACCATAAAAACCCCCAGCCTAAAAAGCAGCCTATAATAGGCTGCTAGCTTGTTTTTTTAAGGCTTCTGCTTTATCAACTCTTTCCCATGGCAATGCTAATTCTTCTCTTCCAAAATGGCCATAGCAAGCCACTGATTTATAAATTGGCCTTAGCAAATCTAGATCCCGGATAATTGCACCTGGGCGAAGATCAAAATTTTCCGTTACGAGCTGCTCTATTTTTTCATCAGGCAATATTCCAGTTCCAAAAGTATCCACCATTATAGAAACAGGCTTGGCCACACCAATGGCGTATGCCAGCTGTACTTCACACCTTGAAGCAAGACCTGCTGCAACAACGTTTTTTGCCACATAACGGGCGGCATAAGCAGCAGAGCGATCTACTTTTGTAGGATCTTTGCCGGACAGGGCTCCTCCTCCATGCCTGCCGAATCCTCCGTAAGTGTCAACGATTATCTTGCGGCCTGTTAGGCCGGAATCGCCATGGGGCCCACCTACCACAAACCTGCCAGTGGGATTTACAAAAATCTGTGTTTTTTCATCTAACAGATGTTCTGGTATGATTTTCTTAATAACCTCTTCTATAATACCCTCTTTTAATGTCACCATGTTTATAGAAGGTTTGTGCTGAGCTGATACTACAATCTTGTCCACTCTAACAGGTTTCGAATCCTCATACTGGACTGTAACCTGGGTTTTTCCATCGGGTCTTAAAAAGGGAAGCACCCGAGTTTTCCTGACTTGGGCAAGTCTCCTGGCAAGCTTATGGGCAAGGGAAATTGGCAAAGGCATAAGTTCTGATGTTTCATTTACTGCATATCCAAACATCATGCCCTGGTCACCGGCACCGATTCTTTCAACTTCATCTACATCATTATCCTTATCCCTAACTTCAAAGGCTTTGTTCACGCCCATAGCAATATCTGGTGATTGTTCATTTATGCTAGTTATAACAGCGCAAGTTTCACTGTCAAATCCGTATTTTGCACGAGTATATCCTATTTCTCTTATTGTTTCTCTAGTGATATTTGGTATATCAACATAACAATCGGTGGTAATCTCACCCATTACCAGCACTAGACCTGTAGTAACAGCCACTTCACAGGCTACTCTGGCTTTAGGATCTTTTGCCAAAATTGCATCTAGTATAGCATCGGATACTTGGTCACATACTTTATCAGGATGGCCTTCAGTAACTGATTCTGAAGTAAATAGAAAGTTTTTCCCCATTTTGTACCTCCTCTTTTATTTACAAATTTATTGCTAATTATAAATTATATTGTCAATACTCAAAATCCCGGTGACTGTGTCGTAAGTCAAAACCATTTTTCATGTTATTTATGGCTATTTTTACGCTCTCAATTATCATTCTCTGTATAAAGGGATGATAATACAGTGGTTTTAAATCCATATTTAAATAAGCACAAAGAGTTGTCTTTGCAAGATTAGTCTGCCCTGTTTTATTTAAAAAATCAGCCATAAGCTCAAGCATACGCCTTACTTTGTCCTCAATGGGTTCAATGAGCTCTTTACTGAATCTGGAAAAAAGGCTTTCCATTTTTTGATATGTCATCTTTTTAAAAAAATAACCTTTTTTTGATTTGTTTTCCTCTGCAAAATCATAAACTCGCGGATGTGATATAAACCAATCGTTAAAAAAATTGCTATCATATAGGTCAAAGGTGTTTTTTAAACACTCTTCATCTCTTTTTATCCCGTCTAAATCAAAATTTGTAAATCTAGGGGTATAAGGTTTTGGCTTTATCTCATTATGTTGTTCTATAATGTTTTTCCAAAAATAAAAGTGATAGGGAATGGAATTACCTGTGATTTCATTAACATATAGAGCGTCATTTATGAGTAAAGTGGCATATTCCAAATCGCACTGAGTAACAAACATAGTTTTAGAAAAATCTTTGATGGAAGAGTCAAGCTCAGCAGTTGTTATATTGGAAATTCCCCAACAGTCTCTGACTCCTGTGTCGGCTCCCAAAAGTAAATTCATAAAGCTCCATTCTCCACCTTTGGAGAGATTCTCCCAGGCCATCCACAATGCACGACTGCCTAAACCATCTATGGAAGAAATATAAATCTTTGTCGGACTTTTTAGATTTTCCCAAGGTTCGAAAACTTCCATAGTAATACCGTTAAATTTCAATCGCTGACACTCTCGATGGACAAGTTTTTGTTTTTCTTCATCGGAAAATTTGTTCCTCAGTTTATTTAAAACATAAAGGGCTTTCCCGGATTTTATTTGTCCAAGAGCCTTTATTGCTTCTTTAGCCACTAAGGGTTCTTCTACAGATGCCAAAATTTCTAAAAACAAGATGGCTCTTTCATCTCTTTGGGCTGCCAAATCCCTTATGTAAGCCATTTTCATTTCCAATGTAAACTCTTCCAATTCTTCTAGAATATAAGGTATTAAAAAAGGATCACCATCTATGTCATCTAGCATCTCTACTAAAGAGTCAGAAGCCATTTTATCAAAGTCATTCATTATCATGTCCAAAGGAAGGTCTCCCGGATCTATTCCGTAATGGTTTAAAACTGCTAGTATGCGCCCTTTAATGCGATCTGACACATTGGGCATTATTAGTATATCCATTAGGGGCTCAACTACACTATAATCATTGGCAAATTCTAAGGCGTAACAGATAATAGGAGCCAATTCTTCATCATTTTCCTTAAGTTTTGACAGGCAAACGGGCACAACTTGTTCGCTAATGCGAAAAAGTCTTTCCATGGCTTCATCCATTTGCCATACTGACTGCTCCTTGTTTTTTAAGGACTCCAGATAATCTAATATTTGTTTTTTATATAAAAGTCGATAATCGACTTTAGCGGCTCTTTCCTTTGCTCTCTTCTGCATTGCCCGCTCCTTTCACCGCATCACGCATATGTAAAAAATCACTTCACTAATTATATTATAATAAACGCTTTTTAGCAATGTTAACAGCGGTTTTAGACTCGGATTTATTTATTATATATATATATTATCATAAAATTCCATCTAATGGGATTGTAAAAATAAAGGAAAAAAAACAGGCGACAGAGACTTGTCATCTGTCGCCAAATAGTTCTCAAATACTATTTAAAGCGGTCTTTTAATTTTTCCATTACCTTCGGCATTGTAGTATATTCCATTTCATCCAAGGGCAAGCGGTGTGGTTCGAAAGGTCCTAGCTGTCTTATATAATCTGCAATTTCAAGGGCTTTATGCCGAGCCCTGTCAAAGGCCATATCAGCGAAAAGATCTTGTGGGCCTATAAGCCTTCCATTGGCCAATTGAAAACCTAAAGCAATTACCCTAGGCGGACCGTCAAAGCGGGTAGGAAGTGCATCTTTTTGAGATACCGGGATTAAAGGCCCGAAATGAGAACCTCGCATCCAGCCTGTTACCAAGTGAGGATTGGCAAAGGGCTCCAGAACTTCTCCCACAGCAGGGAGTCCGTTTTGACATCTTACTATTAAAACCGGATCATCTTTGCCCACATAGCGGCCTGCCAATTGATTCATTTTTTGGGTGGAAGAAGCAGCTGTTATCTCACCTGTTTTTGTAAAAACATTTTTCACCACAAAGCGATTTGGTGCTCCTAAAAAAACCAGCATATCATAGAGCTCTTCAGGACAAGAAAAGGTAACGGTTTTATCCTCTATTAGGTCAAGAACTTCAAAAGAAAATCCCGAATGCATTTTTGGGTCTATTACAAGGCCGATGGTGTTAAAGGGGTCAGCAAAAATTTTATAAAGGGGTAGATTCCATGCTCCTGGCTCCGTTTTATCAGCCATAAAGATTACAACAGGCTCACTGGGCCGCTCCTCAAATTCCATTTCGGCAATTCCTGGCCCCATTCCCTTTATGTTGCCGGAAAAGGCATCAGACAAAAGATCCTGCCCGGCACCATACATTTTTAATTCTATGGCAACTTCTGTGCAGTTTTGAAAAGTGTTCCAGGCTAATGTATGTATATCTTTTGAATCTACTCCTTGCCTGTGAGTGAGGACAAGATTGATGTCATCCCCCACATGAGTTACATGAAAATCAATTAATATATCCTTCCCCTCTTCCTCCAAAGTCTCCTGAGCTTTTAGCAACATATCTGGATGAACACTTCCATGGCCAACAAATCCGCCTACATCAGCTTTAAACACCGAAAGGGTTATTTTAGAGCTCATTATACTTGCCTCCTGACGATTTTATTGTGTTGTACAATTTATTTAATTTCGGCTTATTGTGCCGTACTATATATATATTCGATACATTATTTAACATTCCTCTTTTTTAATGTTAGTCCTAATATAGTAAATTGTGAGATATTTTTACACAAAAAAAGAGTACAGCCACCAATTGTGAATTGGTAAGCCATACTCTTTTGTGTCTTTTGAGAGTTAATCTATATTAGTCAAAGTGGTTTTGCTACTTTTTCTAATATCAAAAAGGATATCTAAAATTTTATCCTTATACGAAATAGGTGCTTTGACAAAACCCCAACCTTTTTGGATTTGAAAGATGCCATCATAAGCTGCATCGCGATAGCTTCCAACAAAATGGGGAATCCCGTGCTCTTTTAATAAAGAAGCTAATAGTTTAGCCTCAATTTCATTTTCCAAAGTGGCCACCTTTATGACTTCTTCCATGCCACTTCACTCCCACTCGATAGTTGCCGGTGGCTTTGACGTAATATCATAGACAACACGGTTTACTCCTTCTACTTCCCTTGTAATTCTGGTCGAGATAGTATCCAACAGTTCATAAGGGAGCCTTGCCCAACGGCCGGTCATACCATCCTCGCTAGTGATAGCTCTTATGGCAATAGTATGGGTATAGGTTCTCATGCCTCCCTTAACTCCTACACTTTGCACACCAGGCAGAATGGCAAAGGCTTGCCACAAATCTCTATAAAGCCCTGCTTTTTTAATTTCCTCAGTTACGATAAAATCTGCTTCCCTTAAAATATCAAGTTTTTCCTTTGTAACCTCTCCCAAAACTCTCACAGCAAGACCGGGGCCCGGAAAAGGCTGGCGGTAGACAAGTTCCTCAGATAAGCCTAATTCAACACCCACTTTCCTTACCTCATCTTTAAACAGTTCCCGCAAAGGCTCTATCAGTTTAAACTCTAGATCTTCAGGAAGGCCTCCCACATTGTGGTGGCTCTTGACAGCTACATTAGAAGAAGTGCCACTTTCAATTACATCAGAGTATACGGTGCCTTGAACCAGAAAATCGATTTTCCCAAGTTTTGCCGCCTCTTCTTCAAAGACTCTTATAAACTCCTCTCCTATTATTTTGCGCTTTCTTTCAGGTTCTGTTACGCCTTTTAGTTTGTTTAAAAAGCGGGAAGATGCATCTACAGCAATTAGATTCATGTTAAGCTTATCTTTAAAGGTTTTTACCACATTTTCAGCCTCGTTTTTTCGAAGTAGACCATTGTCCACAAAAATACAGATTAAATTGTCTCCTATTGCCTTGTGGACTAGTAGAGCAGCTACTGATGAATCAACACCACCGCTTAAAGCACATATGGCTTTTTTATCTCCCACCTGCTTTTTAATTAAATCTATCTGCTCTTGTATAAAAGCTTTAGCTGACCAAGTATTCCTACACCCTGCAATGGAAAATAGAAAGTTTTTCAGTATATCACTGCCTGCTAAAGTACTGGGTTTTTCTGGGCGAAACTGGACACCATAAAGGTTTTTGCCGTTGCCAATAGCTGCAAATGGGGTTTTATTGGTGTGAGCTAAAACTTCAAAACCTTCCGGCAAAAAAGCAATGCAGTCACTGGCATCCATAAAGGCTGTAATCTGTGTATCTATTCCTTGAAATAAAGCTTCTCCTCTGTCAATTATGAGTTCTGCCGGGCCTAATTCTCCCTCACAGCCGGATTTTAAAGCTCCTCCCAAAGTTTTTACCATAAGCCCCATGCCATAACCGATGGCAAGGACAGGTATGTTGCTCTCGAACACCTTTTTATCACAGATTGGCGCATTTTCTGTATTAATATCTGAAGGGCCACCTGATAAAATGATAGCTTTTGGTTTTTTTTCTATAATCTTTTCCCATGGTGTTTTATAAGGCAATAACTCACAGTAGACTTGGGCTTCTCTCACTCGCCGGGCCACCATCTGAGCAGAACTGCCACCAAAATCAAGTATTATTACGGTTTCTCTAGTTTGGCTCATATATATTCCTCCTAAATATTACGCTCTTTTGTAAATCAAACAATATATCCAAAAATCCTTTAAGATCAGTAAAAAGGCCCATATACCCTTTCCTCGGTAATAATCATGTCCATCCTCATGTCATGGGATTCAATCTCTGCTTTATTAATTCTTTGCGGAGTTTAGCCTTAACACACATTTTTTATTCATCCCTAATACGCCTTTTTTTGCAATTATATCACATATTTAGGCATAAAAAAAAGCCGGAAGTTTTTATCCGGCACTATTTTGTATATTATTCATCAAAAGATATCAATACTTTGTTATAGGGAATTGTTTGTTCCGACATGCCCTTTAAATAATATCCTACGTCTTCAATTGTAATTATGTGTGAAACAATATCCTTAAATTTTATCAATCCCCTAGTCATAAAATCAATTGTAGCTTTCCAAGCGATTCCGGGATAAGGTGCAGTATAAGAATTCCAGGAACCCTGGATTGATATTTCTCCTCTTAAAATATGTTCAACTGTCTTTTCAGCTAGATGTAAACCATTATGGGAAATGCCTATAAAGACCACTCGCCCTTTTTTTCTTGTTAATAAAATTGCTTGTTGTTGCGCAATTGCACTTCCTGCAGTTTCTACTACAACATCGGCACCTGCACTTGTGATTTCCCTGATTCTCTTTACTACATCAATTTTAATTGAATTAATTGTTATATCAGCACCTAGTTTTCTAGCCAAATCCAATTTTTCATCACTAATATCAACTGCAATAATCGTTGACGCTCCAAAAGTTTTAGCCCATTGTAAAGTTAACTGCCCTATTGCTCCACATCCTACAATTACAACAGTTTCCCCTGGTTTAATATTCACTTTCTGTAATGCATGATATCCAATAGTGGCAGGTTCAACACCTGCTGCTGATATAAAATCAAGACTGTCATTTATCTTTAAAACATTGTCTTCCGGCACTACTACATATTCTGCAAACGCCCCATTACTACCTGTACCGATAATGTTGTAATGCTCACAAATACCAAAAAGCCCAATCTTACAATAATGGCATTTTTTACAAGGTATCAACGGAGCAACTACAACCCTATCATTAGGTTTTACTTTTGTCACCTTTGCCCCTGTTTCTACCACTTCACCAGAGAATTCATGGCCAAGGATGAGAGGATATTTTCTAGCGCCGGTAATCATAGCTCGTGGAACATCAGAACCACATATCCCAGCGTATTTCACCTTAATTAACACTTCATTATCTTTAAAGGTCGGGATTTTGCACCAGTCTACTTTTATATTTTTTAGGGAATATAGAATTGCCGCTTTCATTTTTCCATCCATGGACATACCACCCTTTTCCTTATCTAAAACTATTTTCAGTTCTTGCAGATGCTGCAAAATAATCATTGTTCGGATATGTGCTACAAATTAAATGGGTCAACCAATTAATAGTTGACCCATTTAATCTAAGGAGAAAATCTCGTTATTCGATTACCAAATCCTTATAGTATGCTTCCAGTTCGTCAATAATCATTGGTGCTCTTCTAGTGCCGAGACGATTTGCACCTGCAGCTATAGCCATAATTGTCAACTGGGCAGGATTGTACCCTCCATAACCCGAGAATTTGACGCCGACTTCTGGAGGAACAGTTTCCCGCATAATCTTTACGTGTTTGATGGATGGATTTCCACCTCGGCCAGTAGAACATTTTACAAAATCTACCCCAGCTTCAACTGCGCATTCACATGCAGCTTTTACTTCATCATCTGTAAGCATCGCTACTTCTAATATGGCCTTTACTTCTATTCCCGCATCATGGCCAACCTTTACAACTTCAGCTATATCTCTAGTGTATAAATCATAATCCTTGTCTTTGAGTCTTCCGATATTTGTCACCATATCAATGCAACCGGGTCTCTTATTTAGAATTTTTACTAGCTCTTTAGCTTCATTTACTTTAAAAGAGGTTGGGTTAGCACCAAATGGGAAACTTATCACCAGACCAGTTTCAATACCCGTTCCCTCTAATTCCTGTGCTACTAATGGCACCCAGTAGGGGTTAGGGTGAACTCCTTTAAACTTATATTGACGCGCTATAGCACATGCTTCCCTTATTTGCTGTTCTTGTGTATCAGGATTTAAAATTGCATAATCCACCATGCTGGCTAATTTTTCTTTTGTATATTCAACGCCTTTGATAATCACCTGTGTCACTCCCTATAGATTTGGATTTATCTATTAAAATACTCCACCTTTTTCAAGAGCATTATAAGCATCTAGATACCTTTGATAGGCTTCATTGTAAGCTTCTGCCACCTTTGGATTTGGTTCAAAGGAATCTTTAATATGAACTGCTACATCGGCTGCTTCCTTAAAGTCTTTGTAAACTCCTGCTCCTACACCGGCATAAAGGGCTGCACCTAGTGTACCTGTTTCATGGGTCTGTAATCTATAGATAGGTACTTGATAAATATCAGCTTGCATTTGACACCACATTGGTGATTTAGAGCCGCCACCAGTGAGGCGGATACCAGAAACGTGAACTCCTGCTCTCTTTTGTGCATCTAATATTGTTTTCATTTCATAACAGATTCCTTCCATTACTGCTCTTGCCATTTCAGCTTTAGTGGTTCCTAATGTCATACCTATAAATGCACCCCGAGCGTTGCCATTTGGTCTTGGAACATTGGCACCTTGTAAGTATGGCAAGAATGTTATTCCGTTTGCTCCAGGCGGTACAGTTTCTATCTGCTTATTAATTAGATTATAAGGGTCATCATTTAGCAATTTGGCAGCAGCAGCTTCTACCCCGCCAAAGGTATCTCTGTACCATCTGTAGCTACTAGCAGCAGCAGCTGCAAAAGCTTCTATAGTCCAGTTTTTCGGTCCTGCATTTCCTTTAACAACTAATACTCTATTGGGGTCTCTTATAGGCTTATCAGAAACAACAAAGCAAGAGCCAAAGGTCCCTACTACCATTGCTGCAGTACCATCTTCTACAGCACCGCAACCAAAGGTGGAGCAGTTTTGATCATGGGCACCTACACATAGAAGTGTTCCTTCAGCTAATCCTGTCTTTTCCGCTACGCTCTTGGGAATTCTCCCTACAGGTTGACCGCTGTCAACGATTTTAGGATGTTTACTCATATCTAGACCAAGGGCATCAAATACTCGCTTGCTCCATACATGATTGTCGACATCACAGAGTCCATCTCTG
>JAMNZY010000042.1 GCA_023622055.1 Bacillota bacterium | reverse complement strand
GAGATTGCTTCTCTAATGGCCCAAAAATTCATTTCCCAAAACATTGATGACCAGGTTCAGGATATGCTATTTGAAGAAGCCTTAGCTCAATTGGAGGATGCCAAATGGCTAAACTAAAGGATCGTTATGCTGATGCCCTTATAGAACTTTCAGAAGAAAAGGGTACTTTGGAAGAAGATTTAAAGCAAGCCATCTTAGTGAGAGATGCCCTTAAAAGTGATGATGTGCAGACTGTTCTTATCCATCCCCATGTCCCAGATTCCGTTAAACAAGATCTTTTTAACAAGGCCTTTTCAGGGAAGATTTCAAGAAACCTGATGGGTTTTCTGTATCTTATGGTTCGAAAGAAGCGAGAGTCACTGATTGTACCAGCTTTAACAGAATATATTGAACGGGCAAAGAGACGTTTGGGCAAAGTAGAAGCCAAAGTTGTTTCAGCAAAACCACTTACGGAAAAACAAATTGAATCCATCCGCACCATATTATCAAAAAAAATCAATGTGCAGGTGGAAGTCAAAGCAACGGTGGATCCAGATGTAATAGGCGGATTTTATGTCATGGTAGATGGACGCATTTTTGACTGTACAATAAGAACTGCTTTGAACAATATGAGAGAACGTTTAAAGAGAGGAAGTATTATGAATGATAGTTAAACCTGATGAAATAAGTAAAGTGATTAAGCAACAGATTATGTCTTATTCATCAGAGATGGACTTTTCCGAAACCGGAACTGTCATACAAGTGGGAGACGGCATTGCTCGGGTGTATGGACTTTACAGTGCCATGAGCGGTGAACTTCTGGAATTTTCAAATGGAACCTACGGCATGGCCTTGAATCTAGATGAAGACAGTATAGGTGCAGTCATTATGGGTTCAGACGCAGGTATTAAAGAAGGGGATCCCGTAAAACTGACAGGAAGAATGGCTGAAGTTCCTGTAGGTGACGGCATGCTAGGGCGCGTGGTCAATGCTTTGGGAGAGCCCATAGATGGCAAAGGCGCCATTGCAGCTGATAATTACCGCAAAATAGAAAGCCCTGCTCCTAGCGTGATTATGCGCCGTGAGGTGAATCAGCCACTGCAGACCGGTATAAAGGCTATTGATGCTCTAGTGCCCATTGGAAAAGGCCAAAGGGAATTGATCATAGGTGACCGCCAAACTGGAAAGACCGCCATTGCCATAGACACAATTATTAATCAGAAGGACAAAGATGTCTACTGTGTTTATGTTGCCATTGGACAAAAGGCTTCAACTGTTGCCCGCATAATCAAAGTTCTTAACGAAACTGGAGCTATGGATTACACCACTGTGGTTTTAGCAACTGCCAGCGACTCTGCACCACTACAATACATAGCTCCTTATGCTGGATGTGCTATTGCTGAGGAATGGATGTACAAGGGCAAAGATGTCCTCATAGTTTACGATGATTTGTCAAAACATGCAGTGGCTTATCGAGCCATCAGTTTACTTTTACGCCGTCCACCCGGTCGCGAAGCCTACCCAGGGGATATATTTTACCTGCACTCAAGACTGTTAGAACGTGCGGCGTGTTTGAGCGAAGAATACGGAGGTGGCACCATGACTGCCCTGCCCATTATTGAAACTCAAGAAGGCGATATATCTGCCTATATACCCACAAATGTTATTTCCATTACAGATGGGCAGATTTATTTAGAAGCTGATCTATTCAACCATGGTGTCAGGCCGGCAATTAATCCCGGTTTGTCTGTTTCACGGGTTGGAGGCGCAGCTCAGATTCCTGCCATGAAAAGTTTGGCTGGGCCTCTCCGAATCGAGTTTGCCCAGTACAAGGAATTAGCTGCTTTCTCTCAATTTGGTTCTGACCTAAGCCAAGATACTTTGCAGCGGCTTAATCACGGTGAGCGAATTATGGAAGTCTTAAAACAGCCTCAGTATAAGCCAATGCCAGTGGAAGACCAGGTCCTGATTTTATATGCCTTAAATAACAGACATTTGGACGATATAGACCTTGGGCGCATTCTAAAGTTCCAGAAAGATCTCATTAAGTACGTGGACAAACATGCCCCTCATATTAAAGAGGAGATTAGAGAGAGTGGCAAACTGTCGGATAAACTGGTGGAGGATATGGAAGCAGTAATCTCAGAGGTGAAAAAAGAGTACAACTACAGCTGAGGAGGTACCAAGGTGACTTCCATGAGAGATATCAAACAAAGAATAGCCAATGTGAGCTCCACAAAACAGATAATCAAAGCTATGGATATG
>JAMNZY010000093.1 GCA_023622055.1 Bacillota bacterium | reverse complement strand
TGTAAAGTCATTTAGATTAGGGAATATAGATGAAGGAGGCACTGGTGTAACGGTGGTGGAATTATGAAGAGGTATTTGATTAGTGCATGCTTAGTAGGTCTTAATACTAAGTATGACGGTGGCAACAATTTCAATCAGATTTTTGCAGATATGGCAAAAAAGGGGGAAGCTGTCCCCTTTTGCCCTGAACAGGCCGGGGGTCTGGCAACTCCAAGAGATCCATCGGAAATTGTGGGCGGCGTTGGTGAGGATGTATTGAAGGGCAAGGCAAGAGTCATCACAGATAAGGGGGAAGATGTGACAGAAGCCTTTATAAAGGGTGCCAAAGAGGCATTAAAACTGGCAACACTCATTGGAGCGGATAGTGCCATATTAAAATCCAAAAGCCCTTCATGTGGCACAAAATGTGTGTGCGATGGAACTTTTAGCGGCAAATTACGGGATGGCATGGGAGTTACTGCTGCTTATTTACAAGCCCACGGCATAAAAGTTATAGATTCGTCTCAGTTTATTAAAAGCAGCGCAACCGAAGATATTTGAAATAAAAAACACCTTTTGGCATAAACCAAAAGGTGTTTTTAACATTAAAATCCTGGCGGACTGTTGCCGTTAAACCAATTTTCAAACCAATTATCCTGGTTGTTACCATTCCCGTTAGGTTCACGGTATTCGTCGTCATTTTTGTGTTTATCATCGTCATCCAAACCATTGTGATGTTCTCCGTTTTCAAATTCCTCGGGAATAGTCACTACAGGTGCTGAATCATGCTCTTTGCAATACTCAGTTGGCAATTCATACTTAGCATCTAAGGGTATCTGGCCTGTAGGTGAAGGGCTATAGGGTTGGTGGCGTTTTATAAATACGCGCCTTTCAACAACTTCTTCAGGGCAATATTCAGTTGCCAAAAGACCAGTTGTTGTGTCAATAAAATCTTCAACATGGACATCACAAGTATCTGTAGGTTGGGTTCCCCTTATGAAATATTCTCCTCTAACTCTATGTCCCCTTGGGTCTCTATTGCAAAGTTCTGTAGGAAGTTTACCAGAATCTATGCAAACTTGTATAGGACCGACAATGCCCTCAGGTCGGACAAATTGAGCCCTCGGCAGGTCTTTATGAGCAACAGCCATTATCTGTTTCCACATTAAAGCCGGCTGATAACCTCCCGCCACATTGCGCATGGTTGTGGGATTGTCATGGCCCATCCACACTACTCCCACCAGGTGAGGAGTATAACCAACCCACCATACGTCTTTATTGTCGTCAGTAGTTCCTGTTTTTCCTGCAACAGGGAATGGAAAATCAGCAAGTCTAGTTCCGGTGCCTTCAGTTACAACGCTTCTCAGCATGTCAGTCATAATAAAAGCCACCTGCTTACTGACAGCACTCCACTGTTGAGGTTTATTTTCCAAAATAGTTCTGCCGTTTTTGTCCACCACTTTTAAAATAGCTATTGGCTCTACATGAATACCATCATTGGCAAAAGTACCAAAAGCAGAGGCCAATTCTAAAGGAGTTACTCCTTTTGTAATGCCACCAAGGGCAGTTGACAGCTGCCTGTCATTCCTAGATCCCGTCAGTACCAAGTTTTTTATACCTAATTTTTGAGCGTATTCGATACCTCTGTCAACACCTATGTCATTAAAGACTTTAATTGCAACTATATTTACCGAATCAGCGATTGCCTTTCTAATGGTAGTTAGACCCCTGAAGTTGTGAGTGTAGTTCTTTGGAGACCAAACTCCACCTGAACCTGAAGGATAAGATACTGGGGCATCATCTACAACAGTGGCAGCAGTATATCCCATATCTATTGCTGCTGTATATACCACTACGGGTTTAAAGGTGGAGCCTGGCTGCCTAAAGGCTTGAGTGGCCCTATTAAAGCCAAGCTTTTTCTCATGTTGTCTGCCGCCTACTAAAGCCTTGATATGACCTGTATGGGGGTCAATGATTACTGCTGCGGCCTGGGGCTGCATAACTCCATTTTCGTCCTCTTTAGAGTAGGGGTAATTTTTCGAATCTGCCAGTATTCTCTCGGCAGCTTCTTGAATTTCCATATCTACTGTAGTATATATTTTTAAGCCCCCTGTATATATTTTGTTATATGCTTCACTTTCAGAAAGGCCTAATTCTTTTTGAAGTAATTTTATCACATAATCAGTAAAATAGGGAGCTTTGTAATCAGCAGCTACGTTTTTCAAACCAGCAAGTTTTATTTCTTCTTTTTTTGCCTGTTCCGCTTCTTCTTTAGTTATAAAACCCAGTTCAGCCATTGTATTTAGGATGACTTCTTGGCGCTCTTTTGCCCTTTCAAAATTGTTATATGGCGAATAATATTCAGGGCCTTTTGTAATACCGGCAAGCATTGCACATTCTGCTAGAGTCAGGTCTTCCACATTTTTGTCAAAGTAAGTGTCCGCTGCTGCTTCTACGCCATAAGCTGAATGGCCGAAGTAAATCTGATTTAAGTAAAATTCCATTATCTCATCTTTAGTGTAGTGTCTTTCCAACTGTATAGCCAGCCATGCTTCCTGAGCTTTT